>JAICSG010000046.1 GCA_025937035.1 Thermoanaerobaculia bacterium
CCGGTGCCGCGCGAGGGGCCGCTCCCGCTCTCCTCCTCGCAATTGCGGCTCTGGCTTCTCGACCGCCTCCGCCCCGGGATCGCCGCCTACAACCTGCCCGGCGTGGTGGATCTCGCGGGGCCGCTGGAGCCGGCGGTCCTCGCCGGGGCCCTGGCCGCCATCGAGCGCCGCCACGAGACCCTGCGCACGGTCCTGGCGGCGCGGGGCGGCGAGCCCCGGCAGGAGGTGGCCCCAGCGGCGGCCTTCACCCTCCCCGTCGTCGACCTCTCCGCCCTGCCGGAGCCGGCGCGCCGGGCCGAGGCGGAGCGGCTGGCCGCGGCGGAGGCGGCGCGCCCCTTCGACCTCGCCCGCGGCCCTCTATGGCGCACCACCCTGGCGCGGCTCGGGCCGGACCGGCACCTTCTGATCGTCGTCCTGCACCACGTGGTGGCGGACGGCTGGTCCCTCGCCGTGCTCTTCGACGAGCTGGCGGCGCTCTGCCAGGCCGGCGCGGCGGGCCTGCCCGCGGACCTCCCCGGGCTGCCGGTCCAGTACGCTGACTACGCCGTCTGGCAGCGGGAGCGGCTGGGCGGCCCGGCGGCGGGCGCCGCCCGGGACTATTTCCGCCGGCGCCTGCGGGGCGTGCCCGTGCTCGAGCGTCCCGCCGACCGGCCGCACGCGGCCCAGCGCGGCTTCCGCGGCGGGACGCGGCGCCTGGAGCTCCCCCCGGACCTGGTGGCGGCGCTGGAGCGGCTCGCCCGGCGTGAGGGGGCCACCCCCTTCATGCTCCTGCTCGCCGCCTTCCAAGCGCTCCTGGCGCGGCTCACCGGCGAGGACACGGTGGCCGTGGGCTCGCCGGTCGCCAACCGCCGGCACGTCGAGGTCGAAGGGCTGATCGGCTTCTTCGTCAACACCCTTGTCCTCGACGCCCGCTGCGGCGACGACCCGCCGTTCCGGGAGCTGCTGGCGCGGACGCGCGAGGCCTGCCTGGGGGCCTACGCCCACCAGGACCTCCCCTTCGAGCGCCTGGTCGAGGAGCTCCACCCGCAGCGGGACCTGGCGCGCAACCCGCTGTTCGAGGTGATGCTCGCGCTCGAGGAGCCGCTGGCGCCGCGCCGCGCCGGCGGCCTGCTCCTCACCCCGCGCCGGATCGACAACGGCACCGCCAAATTCGATCTCCTGCTGACGGTGACGCGCGGTCCGGCGGGCGAGGGGTGGAGCGCGGCGGCGGAGCACGACGCGTCGCGGTTCGATCCGGCGACCGTCGAGCGCCTGCTCGAGCACTGGCGGACGCTGCTCGCCGGCCTCGTGGACCGGCCGGCGGACCGCCTCGCCGACCTGCCGCTGCTGACCGCGCCAGAACGCGAGCAGATCCTCGGCCGCTGGAGCGGCGCCGGCGTCCCGGCGCCGGCGGGCGGCTGCCTGCACGAGCTGGTGGCGGCCCAGGCGGAGCGCACCCCGGACCGCGTCGCGGTCGCGGCAGCCGGGGGGAGCCTGACCTACGGCGAGCTGGCGGCCCGGGCGGGGCGGCTGGCCCACCGCCTGCGTCTCCTGGGCGTCGGGCCGGAGCAGAGGGTCGGCATCTTCCTCCGCCGCGAGCCGTCGCTGATCGTGGCGCTCCTCGGCGTGCTCGGCGCCGGCGGCGCCTACGTCCCTCTCGACCCGTCCTACCCGCGGGACCGCATCGGCTTCATGCTCGCCGACTCGGGAGCGCGGGTCCTGGTGACGGAGACCGCCCTGGCCGGGCCCTCCAACAGCTTCCCGGGCGCGACCGTACTGGTCGACGACGAAGCCGGCGACGCCCAGAGCGGTACGCCGCCGCCGGCCGGCGTGGAGCCCGCGAGCCTCGCCTACGTCATCTACACCTCCGGCTCGACCGGCCGGCCCAAGGGGGTGGCGATCTCGCACGGCAGCGCCGTCGCGCTGGTGCGCTGGGCTCTCGCGGCCTTCCCTCCCGAGGACCTGGCCGGCGTGCTGGCCGCGACCTCCGTCTGCTTCGACCTCTCGGTCTTCGAGATCTTCGTGCCCCTGTCCTGCGGCGGCCGGGTGGTCCTCGCCGGCAACGCCCTGGAGCTGCCGGCCCTCGCCGCGGCCGGCGAGGTGACGCTCGTCAACACCGTGCCGTCGGTGATCGCCGAGCTGGCGCGCGACCGCGCCCTCCCTGCCGGCGTGCGGACCGTCAACCTGGCGGGCGAGCCGCTCGACCGGTCGCTGGCCGAGGCGATCCACGGCGCGTCGCCGGCCCGCCTGCTGAACCTCTACGGCCCGAGCGAGGACACCACCTACTCGACCTGGGCCGAGGTCGGCCGCGGGGCGGCCGGCCCGCCGCCGATCGGCCGCCCCCTCCCCGGCACTCAAGGCTGGGTGGTCGACCGCCGGGGCGCTCCGGTGCCCGCGGGCGTCCCCGGCGAGCTCCTGCTGGGGGGTGCGGGGCTGGCGCGCGGCTACCTCGGCCGGCCCGATCTCACGGCGGAGCGCTTCGTGCCGGACCCCTTCGGCCCGCCGGGCTCCCGCCTCTACCGCACCGGCGACCTGGCGCGCTGGCGGAGCGACGGGCAGCTCGACTTCCTCGGCCGGATCGACCGCCAGATCAAGCTGCGGGGCTTTCGTATCGAGCTGGGCGAGATCGAGGCCGCCCTCCTGGCCGCCCCGGAGGTCCGCGCGGCCGCGGTCGTGATGCGCGACGACGGCGGCTCCGCCGGCCGCTATCTGGCCGCCTATGTCGTGCCGGCGGATACCGCGGCCGAGGAGCTGCCCCGGCTCCTCAAGGCCAGGCTGCGGGAGATCCTCCCCGAATACATGCTTCCCGCCGCCTTCGTCCTCCTGGACGCCCTGCCGCTCACACCGAGCGGCAAGGTCGACCGTGGCGCGCTGCCCGCGCCCGCGGCCCGGGCGGCGGCGGGCGGGAGCCCGGGCGAGGCGCCACGCAGCGACGTCGAGAGGAAGATCGCCGCCCTCTGGCAGGAGCTGCTCGGGGTGGAGAGCCCGGGGATCGACGACGACTTCTTCGAGCTGGGAGGGCATTCCCTGCTGGCCTCGCGCCTGGTGGCGCGCCTCGGCGACGTCTTCGGCGTGGAGATCCCGCTGCAGCGCCCGTTCGAGCACCCGACCCTCGCCGGGCTGGCCCTGGCGGTGGAGGATGCCGTGCTCGCGGAGATCGACGGGCTGAGCGAGGAGGAGGCGCTGCTGATGCTCGGGGAGACCACCTGATGGAGGAAGGCCGGCGGGCGCCCGGAGCCGGGCGCCCGCGGGGCGCTGGCCGCCCGCTACGGCTTCTTCGGAGCGGCCGGAGCCGTGACCCGGACCAGGAGGTCCTGGCTGCGGATCGCGATCTCACCGCTCTGCGGATCCTCGGTCACGTTGACCGGGGCTCCGCGCACCTCCACCTTGGCCCCACCGACGCTGCCGGAGAACCGGAGCTGGCCCGCCTGCGCCGCCGGCCCCGCTCCCACGGTCCCCGGCTTCTGAGACTGGTTACTCTGGTGCGCGCGCCCTCCGGTGAGGATCTTGGCGGTCCGCCGCTCATTGCCGCGCAAGAAGGTCAACACCACGGTCTCGCCGCCGTCGACCACGGCGAGACGACGCCCGCCTTCGCGAGAGGTCAACGCCAGACCGTCGATGTGCGTCAGGAGGTCCCCCTTCCGCAGCCCTCCCACCTCGGCGGGGCTGCCGGGCTCCACCTCATCCACCACGGGCGCCTGGGGGAACGACCAGTAGCCCCCCTCCTTCCCGTCCGCGCCCACGAGACCGCAGCCCTGGCACTGGAGCCGGAATCCGAAGCGGATCGCCGGCCCCTGCGGCGAAGGCGGCTCCATCACGGCCAACTTGTGCGCGCGGGGCGCGGGAGCGGGCCGGGCCGCCGCGCCACCCTTCTGGCCCGACGAGGTGGCCGAGGTGGCTCGGGCGCTGGGGGAAGGCGCGGGACGCGCCGTGGCCGCCGCGCGCGGCGCGGGGGCCGGATGCAGGGGCCCGGTCGGCCGGAGATCGCACTTGCTCCCTGCCGTGACCTTTACGGTGCGCTCGCTACCGTCCCGGCGAATGGTCAGAGCTACCGTCTGCCTGGGGGAGACATGGGCGAGGCGGCGCCCCCCCTCCTCGGTCGTGATCAGGAAACCGTCCACGGCGACGATCACGTCGTCAGCCTGCAACTCGCCGTCGGCGGGCCCTCCCTGGACCACCCCACGCACCTTCGGCTCCGTCCGGAATTGCTCCCAGTTCTTCTGCCAGTCCCGGGCGCCTCCGTAGAGCCCGGTGATCCCCAGGTCTCCGATCGTGCGTCCTTCAGGGCATTGTTGCGCCGGGAGCGCCGCTCCCCAGGTCAGGGCCGCCGTCAAAACGAATCCTGCCACGATCTTGCTGCTGCTCATAAATACCTCCTGTTCCCTTGCTCAGAACCAGAGAATCTGGCGTGTGGAACCTGGCGCGGCAGCCGGTTCGGCTCCCTCGGCAGGGGTCTGTTCGAGCGCCTGGAACGCCGCCGCTACGCGCGGGTCGTTCGGGTCCATGCGGGCGAGCTCCCCTGCGGCGGCCCGCAGGGCCGACAGCGCGGCTTCCCGCCCCTGGGTGAGGGAGCCGCTCTTTCCCGCCTCGGGGCTCCCGGGCTTCCACTGCGCGTGCAGGGAGGCGAGGGCGGCCACATAGGCCGAGCCCGCCTGCTGCACCTGGGAGGCGGTGACGGCGGCGCCGGCCCGCGCCGGCTCCTGGGCGGCCCCGGCCGGCGTCCGGCCGGCCCGCCACTGGCCGAGCATCGTCCCGCCCAGGAAGAGGGCCAGGGCGGCGGCGAGCCCCGCGGCCATCTGACCGGCCCGGCGCCACGGTGTGCGCCGGGGGGAGAGCAGGCGGCGGGCCCGCAGGTTGCGGACCACGCGCTCCTCCAGGAGCTCGCTGGGCGCCGCCTCCCGGGGCAGGCGAAGGAACGCCTCCCGTTCCTCAGGAGTCAGCTCGGTGTCCATGTCGTGCGTCATGAATCTGTCCTCCTTGCGCTCCCAGCAGCCTGCGCACCGCCCTTCGGGCGAAATGGAGCTGGCTCCGGGACGTGCCCGGGGTGATGCCCAGGCTGCGGCTGATCTCGTCGTGAGTGAATCCCTCCACATCGTGCAGCACGAGGACCGCGCGATAGCCGTCGGGCAGCAGGCGGACCGCCTGCTCCAGGTCGATGCGGCCGGCGCGGTCCGGCGCCACCAGCTCCGCCTCGAGACGCTCGAGGTCCTCCTGCTGGGCGGGTCTCACCCGGCGCAGGCTCTTGCGCACCCGGTTGAGGCCGATGCCGATCAGCCAGGTGCGGAAGCTCGACTCCCAGCGGAAGCGGGTGAGGCCCGCCACCGCCCGGATCCAGGTCTCCTGCACGATGTCTTCGGCGTCCATCTCGGACCCGCCCAGGATGCGCAGGGCGAATTGGTAGAGAGCGCCGGTGTGGCGGCGGTAGAGAGCCCGGAACGCCGCCTCGTCCCCCTCGCGGAGGATCCGCTGTGCCAGCTCGGCGTCGGTCGGGTCGTCGTTCCGGATCTCGTCCATACACTCCTCTGTGCCCCCGGAAGGCCCGAACGTTGGTCAGCCCGCCGATTGGAAATCTCCGCGCCGCCTTTTTCCTGGGCCGGCCAACGAAATCCGCCCCCGCGGGGACTCATCTACATCTACACTATGATGCTCTTCGCCGAAGTACTGGTTCACAAGGAGATAGGATGACGAACAACCTGCTGCTCGACCTCCGTCACAGCTTCCGCGTCCTCATGAAGCGCCCCGGCCTGACCCTGCTGGCGGTGCTCGCAGTGGCCCTAGGAATCGGCGCCGTCGCGGCCATCTTCAGCATCATCAACACCGTGCTTCTGCGCCCCCTGCCTTATAAGGATCCGGAGCGCCTGGTCCGGCTCTGGGAGAGCAACCCCGAGCGCGCCCTCGCGCAGAACCAGGTCTCGCCGCCCCTGGTGGCCGACTGGCAGGACCAGACGAGCCTCTTCGAGGACGTCGCGGCGTTCTGGCTCCCCAAGGTCAACTTCCAGGCCGAGAACGGCGAGCCCCGCCGGGTCCAGGTCACCGACGCGACGCCGAACCTCTTCTCCCTGCTCGGCGTCCAGCCCGTCCTCGGCCAGGTCTTCCCGCCCGAGTCCAAGGGCGCCGAGGCGGACGTCATTCTGAGCCACGGCTTCTGGCAGCGGCAGTTCGGTGGAGACCCGGGCATCCTCGGCAAGACGGTCAGTCTCGACGGCAAGTCCTACGCCGTCCTCGGGGTGATGCCCCCCGGCATGACCTTCCCGGAGGGGACCGAGATCTGGCGGCCGATCACCTTCCCGCTGCGCCGGATGGGCCGCACCGCCCGCTTCCTCGACGTGGTCGCCCGCCTGAAGCCGGGCGTCACCCCCGAGCAGGCCCACGCTCAGCTCGAGACCTTTGCGCGGGGCCTGGAGCAGACCAATCCGGACAGCAACAAGGGGTGGCACGCCAGCCTCCTCTCCCTGCGCGAGCACCTCATCGGCGGCATCCGCCCCGCCCTTCTCCTCCTCTTTATCGCGGTGGGGCTCGTCCTGGTGCTCGCCTGCGTCAACGTGGCCAACCTGCTGCTCGCCCAGGCCGCGGCGCGCCGCGGCGAGATCGCCCTGCGCACCGCCCTCGGCTCCAGCCGCGTCCGCGTGGTCCGCCAATTCCTGGCTGAGGGGGTGGCGATCGCCGTAGCGGGAGGCGTGCTCGGCCTCATCCTGTCTTTCTGGGGGCTGCGGGTCCTCCTGGCCTTCGTCCCCGCCGACATCCCGCGCCTGGACGAGGTGGGGATCGACGGCCGGGTCGTGCTCTTCGTGCTCGCGGTGGTCGGCCTGAGCGGCATCGGCATGGGGCTGGTGCCGGCGCTGCGCTTCTCCTCCCGGCCCGACCTGGGGAGCATCATGAAGAGCGGGACCCCGGGAGGCCGCACCGCCGGCCACCTGCACGAGCTTCTGGTGGTGCTGGAGGTCGCGGTGGCGATGATCGTGCTGGTGAGCGCCGGGCTGCTCGTCGCCAGCCTCCAGCGCCTGACGCAGATCCGGCCGGGCTTCTCCACCGACAAGGTGCTGACCTTCAACCTCCAGCTTCCCATGTCGAAATACGCCGGCCCGGCGGCGATCGCGGCCTACTCGTCCCTGCTCGACCGCCTGCGGACCGTCCCGGGGGTGACCTCCGTGGCGGCCGCCGCCTTCCTGCCGCTCGACACCACCGCCTGGAACCTGGAGCTCAGCATCAAGGGACGCCCAATGGCTTCACCGAACGAGAGGATCTCCGCCCAGTACCACTCGGTCACGCCGGGCTTCTTCGAGACCCTGGATATCCCGCTGGTCGCCGGCCGCACCTTCACCCAGCAGGACAGCGCCAAGGCGCCTGGGGCGGTGATCGTCAACGAGACGATGGTGAAGCAGTACTGGCCGGACGGGCGCGCCCTGCACCAGGTCATCGTCCCCTCGGCCAAGAGCTTCGGCGTCCTCGGGCGCATCCTCCCCGACTCGTTCGAGGTGGTGGGCATAGTGGGGGACGTGAAAAATAACGGGCTGGAGGCCGATCCCCAGCCGGCCATGTACTTCCCTCTCCAGCAGTTCCCCTACCAGAGCCTGAACGTCATCGTGCGGGGCCAGGGCGATCCCGCAAGGCTGGCCGGCCCGGTGCGCGAGCAGGTTCGCCAGCTTGACCCGGGCCTGGCGCTCTCGAACGTGGCGACGATGCAGGACCTCTTCCACGCCGCCCTCGCCCGCCAGCGCTTCAGCGCCCTGCTGCTCAGCCTGTTCGCCGGCGCCGCGCTGCTGCTGACCGCGGTGGGGATCTACGGCGTGATCGCCTACGGGGTCAGCCAGCGCACCCACGAGATCGGGGTGCGCATGGCGCTCGGGGGACAGATCGGCGACATCGTCCGGCTGATCCTCTGGCGGGGCGTCCGGCTCGCCCTGATCGGCCTCGCTATCGGCGGGCTCGGAGCGCTGATCGCCACGAGGTTCATGGCCAGCCTCCTCTACCAGATCGCGCCGTCAGACCCCCTGACCTTCCTGCTGATCGCCACGATCCTGGTCGCCGTGGCCATGCTCGCTTCCTTCGTGCCCGCGCGGCGGGCCGCCAGGGTGGATCCGCTGAAAGCGCTGCGGTATCAGTAAGGTGGCCTTCCTTGACCTTGCGAGTGAGGAGGGAGGAATGATAGCGGCTCCTCCCTCCTGAGCCCCTTTGGTCTGTTGCAAAGCTTGACAACGAAGGCGAAAATCGAAGAGTGCCGCCTCCCCATACAACGTAGCGGAGCGGATCTCCACGGAGTGGCGGAATCATGAATCCTGCCCTGCCGCAGCGGGATCGGACGGAGATCCTCTCCTTGATGGCGGCGGTCCATGCCGCGTTCGCCGAAGGCGACGTCACCTTGGGCGAAGAGCTCGACGCTTGGCTGGAGCAGCGCCTCGATGACCGGATCACCGGCTGAGCGATCAGGACATTGATGAAATTGGTCGGGACGCCGGGATTTGAACCCGGGACCCCCTGAACCCCATTCAGGTACGCTACCAGACTGCGCCACGTCCCGACCGGAAAAGCGGTGTCTCAAGGCGACTTCGGCCCTAGGAGGGTGAGAATCTCCCGCGCCTCCTGGAGGGCCTCTTCGATCCCCGAGAGGAGACGTTGTACCCGTTCGCCAGCGTCCGTGTCAACCCCGGACGGGGCCTCCGGCTCGGGAACGGGAGCCGCCGCGCGGGGCTTCGGGGGCTTCGCGGGCGCGGCCGGGGCCGCCTTCGGCGCCGGAGGCTCGGGCGCGGCCTCCCGCTCCTCCTCCGGCTCCTCTCCCTCCGGCTCCCCCAGGGAGCCCGAGGCGAGCTCCCCTTCCAGCTTCTTCTTCGCCCCGGCGATCGTGTACCCCTCGTCGTAGAGGAGCGTCTTGATCCGCCGGATGATCTCCAGCTCCTTCTCGCTGTAGACCCGCTGGCCGGACCGGCTCTTGCTAGGGGTGAGCGCCGGGAACTCGGTCTCCCAATAGCGCAGCACGTACGGCTGGATGCCGAGCGCTTTGCAGGCCTCGCCAATCTTGTAGTACAGCCGTTTCTGGACCCGGGCCTTCGCTGCCATCCGGCTTACTCGGTCTTACCGGGGAGGTGGTCGGGGTGCATGACGTCGCGCAGCCGGCGCGCCGGCTTGAAGCTCAGGCCCCGGTGCGGGCGGATGAACATCTTCTCCCCGCTCACCGGGTTGACCCCCATCCGCCCCGGCCGGCGGGTCACCTCGAAGGTGCCGAAGTTCTTGATCTTCACCGGCCGGCCGTCGGCCAGCGAGGTCTTCACGGCGCGGAAGATGGTGTCGACGATCTCCGCCGCCTCGTCCTTGGTCAGACCGCCATGGCGGTCGTAGACCACGTCGACGAGATCGGCCTTGGTGACTCCGGGGCGGGGCGGTTTCTTGATGGTCATGGGCTCGGGCGCAAGGCACCTTCTCGGCCGCTGATGGGCTGAAGAAGTGGCTGAAGTATATGGGATCAACCTGGCATGGGCAAGGGAGATTCGCCGGGGCCCCGCCCGGGCATTCAACCCCGGACGGCCATCTCGTACCCCTCCCGGTACCGGGCCGCCACGGCGTCCCAGGTGAGCGCGGCCTCGGCCTTCCGGCGTCCACTCTCCCCCATCCCGTGCCTGCGGCCGGGGTCGGCGAGGAGCTCGCGGAGGGCGGCGAGGAGGGCTTCGGGGTCCCTCTCCGGGACCAGCCTCCCAGTGCGGCCGTCCTCCACCGCCAATGGGATGCCGGAGATCCCGGAGGCCACCACCGGCAGGCCGCTCGCCATGGCCTCCAGGATGACGTTCGGCAGGCCGTCCACGTTCCCCTTGCCGTCGTGCACGGCCGGAAGGACGAAGAGGTCCGCCGCCCGGTAGAGGTCCGGCAGGGTGTCCCGCAGCACCGGGCCGGGGAAATGGACCTGGGCTCCCCAGGGGCGGGCCGCCTCGCGGAAGCGGTCGAGGAGGTCTCCGCCGCCCGCCAGGACCACCCGCAGCTCCGGATTTCCACCGAGGAGCGACGGCAGGATCTCCATCAACACCTGGAACCCCTTCTTGGTCGCCATCCGGCCCACGCCGAGGAGGAGGGGCGCGGCGTCCGGAATCCCCAGCCGCTGGCGCCAGAGGCTCCGCCGCTCGGGCGCGGGCGTGAACGCGGCCACGTCCACTCCATAAGGAATCACCCGCGAGCGCTCCTCCGGAAATCCCAGGGCTCGCACCCGCTCCACCAGCTCGGGCGAGCAGCCGGTCAGCAGGCGGGCCCGCGACAGGGCCCAGCGGGCGAAGCTCCGGACCCCCTTCTTCTCCGCCAGGAAGACGTCGCTGCCGTGGAGCCCGATGGCGAACGGCACCTGCGGCTCGGCCGCCGCGGCCACCACCCCGTTGGGGACGATCCAGTGGGCGTGCACGAGGTCGTACCGCCGCCCGGCGAGCTGCCGGCGGACCGCCGCCCGCGCCGCCAGGGCGTAGAGGGGAGCGGCGAACGCGGCCCCCGCCTTCACCGTCTCGTCCGCCTCCAGGCTGCGGCCGTAGCCCAGCACCTCGTGCCGCTCCGGGGCATAGCGGAAGGAGACCACCTCGACGCCGCCGTCGTCCCAGGAGGCCGGCACCCCCTCCGCGTGGGGGGTCAGCACGGTCACCCGGTCCCCCCCGCGCACGAGGCTCCGTGCGAGGTCGCGGATGAACGGGCCCGCCACGTCCCCCTCGAAGCGGGGGTAGGTCTGGGTGAGGAAGAGGAGGTCGAGGGGGGCTCCGCCCCTCACTCCAGCCATTCCTTGATCGAATAGCTGTCGCGGCGGCGGAAGTTCTTGAAGGTGATCATCTCGCCGATCAGCCCGGTGGTCAGCACCTGGATGCCGAGCACCATCATGAGGACGCCGAGCTGCAGCAGCGGCCGGTTGCCGAGGTGCTGGCCGCCGAACCACAGGATGGCCAGATAGGCGTCGATGCCGAACCCGGTGGCCAGCAGCAGCAGGCCGATGGCGCCGAAGAGGTGGAGCGGCCGCCGGGTGTAGCGGGTGATGAAGAGCACCGTGATGAGGTCGAGCAGCCCCTTGTAGAAGCGGTCCCAGCCGTATTTGCTGGTGCCGTGCCGCCGCGGGTGGTGGGTGACCTCGATCTCCCCCACCGCGAACCCCCGCCGGCTCGCCAGCACGGGGATGTAGCGGTGGAGCTCACCGTAGACGGCGATCTCGGCGAGCACCTCCCGGCGATAGGCCTTGAAGCCGCAGTTGAAGTCGTGGAGGTCGACCTGGGCCAGCTCGCGCGTCACCCAGTTGAACAGGCGCGAGGGGACGGTCTTGCTGACCGGATCGTGCCGGCGGCGCTTCCAGCCGGAGACGAGGTCGAGCTCCCGCTCCTCCAGGGCGGCCAGGAAGCGGGGGATCTCGTCCGGATCGTCCTGGAGGTCGCCGTCCATGGTGATGATGATCCGGCCGGTCGAGTGGTCGAAGCCGGCGGAGAGGGCCGCGGCCTTGCCGAAGTTGCGGCGCAGGCGCACCAGCTTGACCCGGGGGTCGCGCTCGCGGGCTCGCCGCACGCGCGCCGGCGTGCCGTCCCCGGAGCCGTCATCGACGAAGACGATCTCGAAGCTCTTGCCCAGGCGGGCGAGCACGTCCGCCACCCGGACGGCCAGGGTCTCCACGGTCTCCGCCTCGTCCCGCACCGGGACGAGGACGGAGATATCGAGCTCCGCGGGCTCCGGGGTCGGCTCGACGGGACGGATGGGGATCGGCTGGCCGCTCATCGGGCGCCCATTGTAGCAGGGCAGCAGCAGGGGCGCTGTGCTACCATCCCGCCGCTCGCCAAACCGCGAAACAATCGCCATGAAGCTCCCCTTCTCCTTCCCGGGCGTCCAACGCGCTCCCGATCCCTCGGACGAGCTGCCGGCCTCGCCGCCGCTGGAGTGTGCTCAAGCCGAGATCGAGCGCTGGAACGCCGAGTGGATCGAGTATCTGAAGCAGGAGTGGGAGGTCCAGCTCACCCCCTATACGGACTACCCCCGCAAGCCGTCCCTGCCGGCCTCTCCCCTCGCCATGCTCGGCCTGGAGATCCGCGAGGGCTGGCCGATCAGCCTCTACGCCGACGCCGACTCCCTGGAGGGGCGGCGGGTGATGGAGATGGGGTGCGGCTGCGGCAATCTCGGCAAGCTCCTCGGCCGTTACGTGGAGAGCTATCTCGGCACCGACTACAGCACCCTGGCGCTGAAGATCGCCCGGCTGGTCTCGCCGTCCAACTGCTCCTACGTCCACGTGGCCGACCGCGCCGGGCTATCCCCCTTTTTCAACACAATCGACACGGTGGTGGGCCGCTACTTCTGGATCCACCAGAACTTCCAGCTCGCCGGCTGGAACCTGGACTTCCTGGCGCTCTTCCTCAAGCCCGGAGGCCGCCTCTACGCCGACTTCTACTGGCCCAACCCGGCGCTGGAGCAGGCGGTGGTCTTCACCCCCGATCACGCGCTCTCCCGGGCCTACCCCTCGGCCACCTTCCGCTACACCGCGGAGGACGTCCAGCGGCTGATTGCCGGGCGGCCGTTCCGCGTCCTGCGCGAGGAGATCTCGCCGGAGATGCAGCGCCGCTACACCGTCCTGGAGAGGCTCCCCGGCCCTTGAGCGCGACCGGACGCGGCTCCCTCTGGCTGCTGGGTGCCTGCCTCCTCCTCGCCCTGGGGATCTGGGTCAACACGGGGACGCTCGCCCCCTACGGGGCCACGCTGGAAAGGCCGTACGTCTGGGAGCCCTGCAAATACCTGCTGAACATCGACCACTTCCACTTCAAGGCGACGTTCCTGATGCTGGACGGCGCCCCGCG
>JAICSG010000378.1 GCA_025937035.1 Thermoanaerobaculia bacterium
CTCGTCAGCCTCCCGCTCTGGCTGGTGATCCTGCTCGTCCTGCTCGCCGCCTGGGCGGCGCTCGACCGGCTCTTGGTCCCCGGCGTCCGCTGGTACCTGCGGCGGCGGGTCAACCGGGTCATCGACGAGCTCAACACCCGGCTGCGGCTGAAGATCCCGCCGTTCCACCGCACCAGGCGGCGGGTGCTGATCGACCGTCTGGTCTTCGACCCCGCGGTGGTCGAGGAGGTGGACGCCCAGGCCCGCGAGCAGGGGGTGCCGCGCCAGGTGCTGGCGTCCCGGGTGGAGCGCTACGCCCGCGAGATCGTCCCCGCCTTCAACGCCTACTTCTACTTCCGGATCGGCTACTGGCTCTCCAAGCGGGTGGCCCAGCTCCTCTACCGCGTGCGGCTGGGCTTCTCGGACGAGGCCGGGCTCGCCGCCGTGACGCCGGGCTCGACGGTGGTCTTCCTGATGAATCACCGCAGCAACATGGACTACGTCCTGGTGGGCTATCTGGCCGCGGACCGCACCGCCCTCTCCTACGCGGTCGGCGAGTGGGCGCGGATCTGGCCGCTCCAGACCCTGATCCGCTCGACCGGGGCCTACTTCGTGCGCCGGAGCTCGGGCGATCCCCTCTACCGCCGGGTGCTGGAGCGCTACATCCACATGGCGACGGCCGCCGGGGTGCCGCAGGCGGTCTATCCGGAAGGGGGCCTCTCGCGGGACGGCCGGCTGCGTCCGCCGAAGCTGGGCATCCTGGACTACATGCTGCGCTCGTTCGATCCCGTCCACGGGGACCGCGACCTCGTCTTCATCCCGGTAGGGATCAACTACGACCGGGTCCTGGAGGACCGCACCCTCCTGCTCGACCTCCAGCCGGAGCGGCCGCGGCGGGACCGCCTCTTCGCCGCGCGGACCACCCTGCGCTTCCTCGGCCGCAATCTGGGGCTGATGCTGCGCAGCCGCTGGCACCGGTTCGGCTACGCCTGCGTGAACTTCGGCACGCCGGTTTCCATGCGGGCCTATCTGGGAGAGCGGGGCCTCGACCTCCGCCGGCTTTCCAAGGAGGAGCGGGCCGTCCACCTGGAGCGCCTGGGGGCCGAGCTGATGGAGAAGATCGGCGGGGTGATTCCGGCCCTGCCGGTGCCGCTGGTGGCGTCCGTCCTGGTCGAGAGCGCCGGCGAGCCGCTCTCCGAGCTGGAGCTCAAGGCCCGCACCTTCCGGCGGATAACCGAGCTCGAGCAGGCGGGGGCCCACGTCTACATCCCCCGCCGGGACCAGGACTACGCGATCGTGGCCGGCCTGCGCATGCTCACCCTCCGCCACCTGGTCGAGGAGAAGGACGGGCTGTACGCGGCGGTGCCGGCGGAGATGACCCTGCTGCGGTACTACGCGGGGTCGATCGGGCACCTGAGATAACCTCAGCCCCCCCTTTTCGTACTAATCCACCATGAGCCGCCGCGCCAAAGAGGGAACCGTCAAGCGCCTTCAGGGCTTCTTCCGGGACTACACCCGGGGGCTCGAATCGCGCGATCTCAAGCGTCTGTTCGACCGCGACGCGGCCCAGGCCTACGCCGTGCTCACCCGCGAGCACAGCCAGGAGCCCGAGCCGGAGAAGCGGCTGCGCCGGTTCTTCTTCCGCGCCAGGATCGCCTTCCTCGGCATCTCCTACAAGCTCTCGCCGCCGCGACGCCTGCTCTTCGGGGTCTCCGTGCTGGCGTTCTTCCTCGGCCTCTTCAGCGGTCCCCTGGTCTTCCACCGCGGGAAGACGCTCACCATCTCGCTCGACTACTCCCCCTTCTGGTTCGTCGTCAGCATCGGCTGCCTGACCTTCCTCCTGGCCCTGGAGCTGGTGGACCGCGTCCGCGTGCGCGACGAGCTGGAGATCGCCCGCGAGCTCCAGCGGGACCTCCTGCCGCGCGAGCTCCCGGCCGTGCCCGGCTACCTCTTCGCCCACTCCTACCGCACGGCCAACGAGGTGGGAGGGGATTTCTACGGCCTGGTCCGGCTCCCCGACGGCCGCCTGGCGCTGATGGTGGCCGACGCCAGCGGCCACGGCATGGCCTCCGGCCTGGTGATGGCGATCGCCAACGCCACCTGGCGGACCGCCCTCGATCTCGATCCCAGCCCGGAACGGGTGATCGCGCTGCTCAACCGCACCCTCTGCCGCACCGGCACCACCCGCACCTTCATGAGCGCCTTCTACGGCCTGCTCGACCCCGGGACCGGCGTCATGGAGTACGTCTGCGCCGGCCACCCCTTTCCCCTGCTCCGGCGGGCCGGCGGCCGGACCGAGGAGCTGGGAAACGGCGGCTTCCCGCTCGGCATCCGCGATCCCCTGCCAATCGCCAGCCACACGGTGACGATCGAGCCCGGGGACCTCCTGCTCCTCTACACGGACGGCCTGCCCGAGGCCCTCGACGCCCAGGGAGGGACGGCCTTCGGCTACGAGAAGGTCCAGGCCGCGCTCCAGCTCGGCGGCACCCCGCAGCAGGTCCACGACGCCATCCGCCGCAGCTTCGACCTGCACGTGGGGGACGAGGTGTTGCGGGACGATTTGACGCTGCTGGTGATGGCGCGGGGGGTGGGGGTCTCAAGGCCCGGTCCCGCCACTCCGGAGACCGTGGAGGCGTCCCAGCCGGTTTCGATATGACGCCAGCAGGCAGCCACCGCGGGGGCGGGCGCTGTCAAACGAATCCATAGGTGGTCGTAGGGGCGCAATTCATTGCGCCCCAAGGAGCATGGGACCCGATCCGATAGGGCGCAATGAATTGCGCCCCTACGACCATCGAGCGTTTCGGGTGGTGAAACGGCTGAAGCTGTAGAACACCTCTCAAAACAGCACCTTCCGCAACCATCTCTTAAAGCTGAATCGCCGCCCCACCCCCGGAGCGCCGTCGAGATCGGCGGCGCCGAATTCCTCCAGCACCGCCCTCGTCTGCTCCCCCAGCTCCGGCACCTTCCCGCCCGCCGCCGGACGCTCACCGTCGAGCTTCGCTGGAAAGGCCAGCCGGGGGAGGCGGTCCGGACCGGTGGCCAGGACTCCCCGCTCCAGCACCTGAGGATGCTCCTTCGCCTCGGCCGCCGAGAGGATGGGCTCGACAGGGACGTCCTCCTGGCCCAGCAGCGTCATCCACTCCTGCAGCGTCCGCCCGCGGATCAGCTCGCGCATCGCCCGGCGCACCCGCAGGGACTGGCTGTAGGGGCGGCGGAGCAGGTCCGGCCGCCCGGCCAGACGGCAGAAGCGCTCCCAGAAGTGGGGCTCCAGGGCGCCCAGCGCCAGCTTGCGGCCGTCCGCGGTCTCGTAGACGTTGTAGCAGGGGAGGGCGCCGGTCAGGGGGAGCCGCTCCCCCACCGCCTTCCGCCCCCCCGCCTCGGCGGCCCAGGCGGTGAGGTTGGCGTGCAGGCCGGCGTCGAGAAGAGCGACGTCGACGACCTTCCCCTGGCCCGTCCGCTCCCGTTCGAGCAGCGCGGCCAGGATCGAAGAGACCAGGCTCCAGGCGCCGATCAGGTCCGCGGTCTGGACCCCCGGCATGGCGGCGGTCGAGGCGAGCGTGCCCGCCACCGCCTGATAGGTGAGATCGTGGCCGGCCCGCGCGGCGTAGGGGCCGGTCGTCCCCCAGCCCGAGAGCGAGCCGATCACCAGCCGGGGATGGCGCTTTCTCAGCTCCTCAGGCGGAAAGCCCAGCCGCGCCAGCGTCCCCGGACGAAAGCTCTCGATCAGGACGTCCGCCCCCGCGAGCAGCTTCTCCAGCGCCTCGCGGCCCGCCTCGGATTTGAGATCGAGCGCCACGCTCTCCACCCCGGCGAGCAGGATGGCCCCGAGAGCACTGACCCCTTCCCGAACCGGCGGCGACAGTCGCACCGGATCGCCGTTCGTGGGCTCCTCTACCTTGACCACCCGCGCCCCCAGGTCCGCCAGCAGGCGCGCCGTGAGCGGACCGGGGAGGTGGCGGGAGAGGTCGACGACGAGGAGGCCGGAGAGCGGGGCCACCTACTCTCTTTCGAGCACCATGGCGAAGCCGACGCCGCCGGCCGCGCAGACGGTGACGAGACCCAGGTTCTGGCCGCGGCGGCGGAGCTCGTAGAGGAGCTGCATCACCACCCGGGCCCCGGTGGCGCCGAACGGGTGGCCGATCGCGATCGAGCCGCCGGTGACGTTGAAGCGGTCGAGGTCGACCACCCCCAGGGGCTCGCTGCGGCTCAGCTCCTCCCGGGCGAACTTCTTCGAGGCGAAACCCTTCATGTTGGAGAGGATCTGCGCCGCGAAGGCCTCATGCATCTCCACCAGATCGATGTCGGCGAATTTCACCCCGGCCGCGTCGAGGGCGGCCGGCGCGGCGTAGGCCGGCCCCTGGAGGAGCTGATCCCCGGGGTTGAGCGCTGTGAAGGCGTAGGAGCGGATGTAGCCCAGCGGCGTGTAGCCGAGCGCCTTGGCCTTCTCCTCGCTCATCACCAGCAGGGCCGAGCCGCCGTCGGTCAGCGGGCTGGAGTTGCCCGCCGTGAGCGTGCCGTAGCGCTTGTCGAACACCGGCTTGAGCTTCGCCAGGGCCTCCATCGAGCTGTCGGCGCGAACGCCGTTGTCCCGGGTGACCGCCTTGTCGTAGCCGGGCGGCGGGAAGGCCGGGGCGATCTGCGCGGTCAGCCGGCCGTCCTCGGTGGCGGCGGCGGCCCGCTGGTGCGAGAGCAGGGAGATCTCGTCCTGGGCCCGCCGGGAGATGTCGTTCTCCTTGGCCATCTTCTCGGCCGACTCGCCCATGGTCTGGCCGGTGGTGTACTCGGCGATGGCCGGGGCCACGGGCGCCAGGTCGGCCGGCCGGAGCTTGCCGAAGGCCCCCACCTTCTGCGGCAGCGTCTTCGCCTTGCTGGCGGCCATGAAGGTCTGTGCCGCCTTGCGGGAGAACTGGATGGGGACGTTGGTCAGCGATTCGGCCCCGCCCGCCAGCACCACGTTGGCCTCGCCCGAGAGGATCGAGCCGGCGGCGAAGGTGAGCGCCCGCGTCGAGGAGGCGCA
>JAICSG010001014.1 GCA_025937035.1 Thermoanaerobaculia bacterium
ACTCGTTATCCACCCCCCACGGCCAGACCCGGACCCGCGCGGAAGGATTCAGCTTCCGCCGCCTCGGCCTGGTCGCCGGGCTCGATCTCAAGGAGAGCCTCAGCCGGCCGCTGATCGTGATCTTCGCGCTGCTCATGCTCCTGAACGGGTACTGGATGTCGCGCGGCAACTGGATCTTCCACTCGATCGACACCTCGCTCGGCGGTCCCAAGGCCTGGGCCGACTCCGAGTTCCAGACCGCCTACGTCTATGCCCTGATCGGCTTCCTGGAGATCGCGTTCTTCGTCGCCGTGGCCGCCGGCATGTCCCTGATCCGCGACGACGAGCACAAGGTGGGGGACCTGCTGCATTCGACACCCCTGCGCCCGGCCGAGTACGTCTGGGGAAAGTTCCTCGCCGCCCTGCTCGCCAGCTTCGCGGCCGTGGCGGTGCTGCCCCTGAGCACGGGGCTGCTCACCCATCTCGCGCCGGACCCCGGTGCTCCCGAGATCTACGGCCCCTTCCACCTCCTGGCCTATCTCCGGCCGGCCCTGGTCTTCCTGGTGCCGGTCGTCGTCTTCACCGCGGGGGTGACGCTCGCCCTCGGGCGCTGGACCGGACGGCCGATCCTGGTCTTCCTCTTCCCGGTGATCGTCTTCCTGCTCTGCCAGAGCTATCTGTGGGGAACCTATCCGCCCCGCATCAGCGAGGGGGCCTCGAACGTCCTGCGCTACCTCGACCCGTCCGGCTTCCGATGGCTGAAGGAGAGCTGGCTGCTGACGGATCGCGGGCTCCTCTTCTACAACACCCGTCCGATCGCCTACGACACGCCCTTCCTGCTGAGCCGGATCGGCTTCTTCCTCTGCGGGCTGCTCCTGGTCGATCTCTCCCGCCGCCATCTGGCGGGACGGCTGCGCCGGCCGGCCCGCGTCCGGCGTCCGGAAGCCGCCGCCGTGGCGGCCGCTCCGGCCCGGCCGCTGTCCGTCCTGGGAATGACCTCGCGTCCGGCGGGATTCCTCCGCGACGCCTGGGCCGTGACCCGCTTCGAGCTCCAGGAGCTCGCCGCCCAGCCGGGGCTCTACATCTTCATCCCCTTCATCCTGCTCGCCCTCTACATCCTCTACCGGGATTACCGCGGCGCCGAGTTCGACTCGCCCATGCTCCTGACGCCGGGGACGGCGGCGGTACAGGGGATGTCCTTCCTGGTCTTCGCCCTGGGGCTGCTCTTCCTGTTCTATACGGTGGAGTCGCTGGAGCGCGAGCGCACCTCGGGGACCGCCTCCCTCTTCTACGCCACGCCGGTCCCCACCGGCGCCATCGTGGCCGGCAAGATCGCGGCGAACCTCGCGGTGCTGGCGGTGGCCCTCCTGGGCGCGTTCGGCGTGGTGGCCCTGATGATGTCGGGACAGGGGAAGGTTCCGCTGGAGATCGGCCCCTTCCTCCTCGTCTGGGGCCTGCTGCTCACCCCCACGATGATCGTCTGGATGGCCTTCATCGCGGCGGTGCTGGCGCTGACCAAGAGCCGCTTCGCCACCTATGGCGTGGGGCTCGGGGCCGCCATGCTCACCGCCTTCTTCTTCATGCGGGGGCACATGAATTGGGTCGGCAACTGGCCCCTGATCGGGATGTCCGAGACGGGCTCGGCCGTGATCTGGACCGACCTCGGGCGGTTCGAGATCGACCGCGCGGCGCTGGTGCTCAACCGGCTCTTCTTCCTCGCTCTCGCGGCCCTGTTCGGCTGGTTCGCCGGCCGTTTCCTGCTCCGCCGGGACCGCGACCGCCTGCACCCCGTGCTCCCGCCCGCCGGCCGCCGGCGGACGCTCCTCACCGCCGGCGCGCTCGCCCTGCTCCCGCTGGTGCTCGGATTCGCCCTCTGGGCCGAGGTGAACCGGGGGTTCCAGGGAGCCACGGTGCGGAAGGAGCGCAAGGACTACTGGCAGAAGAACCTCCACACCTGGGACGGCGATCCGCTCCTGCCGTACGTCACCCGGGTGGAGATGGACCTCGATCTCGATCCCGATACGCGGAGCCTGCGGGCGAGCGGCTTCTACGATCTTCAGAACCAGAAGGAT
>JAICSG010001111.1 GCA_025937035.1 Thermoanaerobaculia bacterium
CACCTGGCCGTCCTCGCGGCGGAAGAGGTCGTAGTAGTCGCCGCCCACCTGGCGCGCCGGACGGTACCAGCCGAGGAGCTCGTAGCCGGGCACCACGGGGGAGCCCTTGGGGAGGATCTGGCGCTGGATCTGGGCCGCCAGGTGCATCTCGCGCTCCAGCCGCTCCTTCTCCAGCGCCTGGAGGTGGAGCCGGGCGTTCTCCAGGGCCAGCGCCGCCTGGTTGGCGAACAGCGAGAGCGTGCGGCGGTCCGAGACGAGGAAGGGGCCCACGCCCCGGCGGCTCTCCTTGTCCCCCACCGCGATCAGGCCGCGGGGGCCGCTCTCCACCTCGATCGGCACCCCCAGCAGATAGCGGGCGCCCGGCAGCAGGTGGGCCGGAGCCTCGCCGCCGTCGGTGAGGAAGCGGCGGAGATCAGAATCCCCCCCCGCGAACCAGGGGGCCGCCTCGCCGCCGAACGTGCGGTCCAGATGGTAGCGGCCGTCCTCCAGGATGTAGAGGGCGCCGCGCCGGGCGTCCAGCAGAGAGACCGCGCGCAGCAGGATCTCCTCCGAGAGCCGGTCGAGGTCGAGGGTGGAGGCCACGGCCAGCCCCACGTCGTAGAGGGCCTCCAGCTCCACCACCCGGTAGTTGACCTGGAACTGCTGCTCCTTGAGGTCGGCCTTGAGGCGGCAGCTCTTGAGGGCCGAGGCGAGGAGCAGCGTGAGGGGATCGCTGGCTTTGGCCCCGGCGGCGGTCGAGGATGGCGAGAAGAGGAGGCGCCCGCCCGGGAAGACGAGGCTGCCGAGGCCATCGGCCGGGGGCCCCTCGATGACGTCGGGCAGAGAGTCTCCGGCCGCGCTCTCCTGGTGCAGCAACCCGCCGCGCTCCAGGTAGAGCCCGGCGGCCTCCGCTCCGTGCTCCCGGCGCCAGAGGTCGAGCAGGCGCTCCAGCATCTGGCGCTCGCTCGCCTCGTCGCGGGAGAGGGTCAGCAGCTCGTCCCAGGCCTGCGCCACCCTGCCGGCGCGCGGCGTACCCTCCATGGCTGTCTCCTACGAAGTCAGGACCGCATCTGTGCCACCGCGGCCGTCTCATCCGGATAGATGGGAGCGTACTGCGCGAGGCCCATGATATGGAAGGTCTTTTCGATGGTCGGAGTCAGGCAGCAGAAGCCCAGCTTGCCGTCGATCTCGATCATCTTCTCGATGATCTCGATGAGGATGGAGATGCCGATCGAGTTGACGATCTTCGTCCCCGCCAGATTGAGGAGGAGGGTCTTGTAGCCCTCGTCGAGGAGCTTGTAGGCGGCCTTGGCGATCTCCTCGCCCCCCTGGTTGTTGATATACCCCTCCGTGTAAATCACCGCCAAACCTTCGCGGCGATCCACGGTGATGTTGAGGCTTTCGGTCATCGGCTCTCCCCCGCTTTCATCGCATCTTACTCATCACGACAGTGGTGCCGTCGGCGCCGGAGAGAATCTCCACCTCGTCCATGAGACCCCGGATGATCTTGAGCCCCCAGCCGCGCTTGCGCACCGCCTTGAGCTTACCCGTGATCGTGGGCTCCTCCACGACGTCCGGAGAAAAACCGATCCCGGTGTCGCGGACCATGATGCGGAGCTTATCCGGATCCCCCCCTTCCCCCAAGACCTGGACCGTCACGTAGACCTCCCGGTCGGTGGCGTGGATGTGCTCCAGGGCGTTGATGCACGCCTCCACCACCGCCATCCGGACCTCGTCGATTCTATCCGGACTCATCCGGATCGACTCGGCGATGGCAGTCGCCATCTTACTCGCCTCGAGCTCCATCTCTGGAGCCATCGGGAGCGCCAGCTCGACTTCCCTGAGAACGCCTTCG
>JAICSG010000845.1 GCA_025937035.1 Thermoanaerobaculia bacterium
CAGGCTGGGGCTGGTCCCCCAGGCACGCGTCGACCAGGCGTTGCGCGAGCCGGTCGTGGTGGCGCCCGAGCCGGTGGTCCGCAGGCGGGCCCCCTATTTCGCCGATTCGGCGGCCCTCGAAGCCTCCCGCCGCTTCGGCGTCGAGGACCTGGAGGACGGCGGCTATGTGCTCTTCTCGACCCTCGACTGGTCCGGCCAGAAGGCGGCCCAGGAGGCGGTCGAGACCGGTCTTAAGCAGATCGACGGCGGGCGCAAGGGGCGGTCTCTCCAGGCGGCCCTGGTCTCCATGGATCCGGCGACCGGCGGCATCCTCGCCTACGTCGGCGGCCGGGGATACGGCAAGAGCCAGTTCGACCGCGCCGGCCAGGCCCAGCGCCAGCCGGGGAGCTCGTTCAAGCCGATCGTCTACGCCGCCGCCTTCGAGGCCGGCAAGGCCTCCCCCGCCTCGTTCCTCGACGACGATCCGCTGACCCTCCAGACCGGCGCCGGGCCCTGGACCCCGAAGAACGACGACGGCCTCTCGCACGGCTGGGTCTCCGCGCGCACCGCCCTGGAGAAGAGCTACAACCTGGCGACCGCCCGGCTGGCGACCGAGGTAGCAGGGATGCCCGCGATCGTCAAGCTGGCGAGCGCCATGGGGAGCACCACGCCCATGCAGCCCTTCCCCGCCATGGCCCTCGGCGCCGCCGCCGTGACGCCGCTGGAGATGGCGACGGTCTACTCGACACTGGCCGGCGGCGGCTCGCGCCCGCCCGTCCACGAGCTGGTGGCGGTGCTCGACCGCTACGGCAAGCCGGTGCAGGGGGCCCCGCTGCCGAAGCCGGTGCGGGTGCTCTCCGCCCAGACCAACTATCTCGTCACCTCGCTCCTCGAAGGGGTGCTCCAGCGCGGCACCGCCGCCGGCGCGGCCGAGGGGATTCCGGGCGAGCTCGCCGGCAAGACCGGCACCACCAACCAGCAGCGGGACGCCTGGTTCGCCGGCTACGCGCCGGAGCGGGCCACGGTCGTCTGGGTGGGGTACGACGACAACTCGAAGACCCGCCTCTCCGGCGCCCGCGCCGCGCTGCCGATCTGGGTCCGCTTCATGGCCCGGGTCGCGCCTCCCGGCGGCTACTCCACCTTCACCACGCCGCAGGGGATCACCACGGCGTCGATCGATCCCACCACCGGCATGTTGGCCACCGAGGGGTGCCCCTACGTGATCACCGAGGTCTTCCGCGAGGGGGAGGTCCCCACGCAGACCTGCGACCGGCACGGTGGCGGCGCGCCCCCCGAGCCTCAGATCGCCGCCGCGGGCGAGCAGGCTCCCGAGGAGCGCGCGGAAGAGCCGGCGGCCCGGGCTGCCGAGGAGCGGCGGGCCGAGCCGCACACGATCCGCAACTTCTTCCGCCGCCTCTTCGGCCGCCGGGACCGCGAGGACGATCGCGGCAAGGAGGAGCAGCGGCAAGGGCGAGACCGCGGGGACGAGGACGGCGGCGGGAATGCCCGCAAACCCCCTGCGTTATGATGATCGGCTCCGTCTGATCCGGAGCGCAGCCGGGAACCGATGCCGAAGCCCAAGCAGCCAGCCATCCTGATCGAGCGCGCCCGCACCCACAACCTGAAAGGGATCGACTGCCAGGTACCGCACCGCGCGGTGACCGTGGTGACCGGCCCCTCGGGAGCGGGCAAGTCGTCGCTCGCCTTCGACACCATCTTCGCCGAGGGGCAGCGCCGCTTCGTGGAGTCGATGTCCACCTATGCGCGGCAGTTCCTCGACCAGATGGAGCGCCCGCCGGTGGACGCCATCCACAACATCCTGCCGGCCGTGGCCCTCGAAGCCAAGAACGCCGTGCGCAACGCCCGCTCGACCGTGGGCACGATCACCGAGACGCTCGACGTGATGCGCCTCCTCTTCACCCACCTGGGCGAGGTGGGGTGCGTAAACGGCCACGGGCCGGTGCGCAGCTACACCCCCGAGGAGGCCGCGGCCGACCTCGTGGCCGGCGCCGCGGGCGACGCCTTCACCCTGGTCGTGCGGCTCCCCCGGCCCAAGAAGGGGGCGGACGACGCCCTCGGCGAGCTGATCCGCCAGGGGTTCCAGCGACGGCTCGACGGCGAGGAGGTGGTGCGCATGGAGCCCGGGGAGAAGTGGCCGGCGAAGCGCGATCCGCTGCCGCTCGTCCTCGGCCGCTTCAACGCGAAGCCGGAGTCCCTGTCACGGGTGCTGGACACTCTGGAGCAGGCCTACAAGATGAACGGCGGCAAGGTGGAGGCCCGCGGCGGCGCCGGGGTGCGCCTCTACAGCCGGGAGCTCGCCTGCCCGGTGTGCGGCGAGACGGCCCGCCGGCCCACCCCGGCCCTCTTTTCGTTCAACTCGCCGCTCGGTGCCTGCCCCGAGTGCCAGGGGTTCGGCCGGGTGATCGGCGTCGACCGCGAGCGGGTGATTCCGGACCCCCGGCGCACCCTCTCCGAGCGTCCCATCGCCCCCTGGAACACCCCGGCCTACGAGGAGCTCTACGACGAGCTTCGCGCCGCCTGCCGCAAGAAGAAGATTCCGCTGGACGTCCCCTGGGCCGAGCTCTCCGAG
>JAICSG010000361.1 GCA_025937035.1 Thermoanaerobaculia bacterium
CGAGATGGCGGGGACGCCCAGGTGCTGGCAGAGCACCTGCCCCTGGGTCCCCTTGCCGGCGCCCGGAGGTCCCAGCAGGACCACCCGGGCACCTCGATCAGCCGCGTCGGCCACGAATCCGGCCCCTCTTCATGAACCCCTCGTAGTTGCGCATCACGAGCTGGCTCTCGACCTGCTGGATGGTGTCCATCGCCACACCCACCACGATCAGCAGCGACGTGCCGCCGAAGTAGAAGTGGATGCCCACGCCCTCCAGGAACCACTGCGGCAGGACGTTCGCCAGGGAGGGCCCGATCCAGGGGAGCGCTCCCGCATGGAAGCCGGTGAGCAGGAACTCCGGCAGCAGGCAGACCGCCGCGAGGTAGAGGGCGCCAACCAGGTTCAGCCGGGTCAGGATGCGGTCGATGTACTCCGCCGTCCGCTTGCCGGGCCGGATGCCGGGGATGAACCCGCCGTACTTCCGCATGTTGTCCGCCAGGTCCGCGGGGTTGAAGATGATCGACACGTAGAAGTACGAGAAGAAGACGATCGCGATCACCTGCAGCAGGTAGTAGATCGGCGTCCCGTAGGCGACGAAGCTCGCCGCTTTCTGCACTCCTTCGTTCTGGACCATGTTCGAGAGCACGGTCGGCACCGTCACCACCGAGCTGGCGAAGATCACCGGGATCACGCCTCCCGTGTTGACCCGCAGCGGCAGGTAGGTGCTCTGGCCGCCGTAGACCTTGCGGCCCACCACGCGCTTGGCGTACTGCACCGGGATGCGGCGCTGCGCCCGCTCCATGTAGACGATGAAGGCGACCACCAGGACCATGAAGGCCAGCAGCGGGATCAGCACGATCGGGGAGATGTTCCCCTTCTGCACGGCGTCCGCCGTGGTGCCGATGGCCGGGACGAAGCCCACCACGATGCCGGCGAAGATGATGAGCGAGATGCCGTTGCCGATCCCCCGCTCGCTGATCTGCTCGCCGAGCCACATGATGAACGCCGTGCCGGTGGTCAGCGTGAGCACCGTCAGCATGCGGAACCCCCACCCGGGGTGGGGGACCAGGGGAGCGCCGGCGGGAGCGGACATCCGCTCGAGCCAGATGGCGATGCCGGTCCCCTGGATGATGGAGATCAGCACCGTGCCGTAGCGCGTCCACTGGGTGATCTTGCGCCGGCCCATCTCGCCCTCCTTGGAGAGCTTCTCGAGATAGGGCCAGACCACCGTCAGCAGCTGCAGGATGATCGACGCGGTGATGTAGGGCATGATCCCCAGCGCGAACACCGCGATCTTCTGCAGGCTGCCGCCCGTGAAGGTGTTGACGAACCCGAGGAACCCGGAGGCCTGCGACTGCATGAAGTCGAGCAGCGCGACCGGATCGACGCCCGGGCTCGGGATCTGGCAACCGATGCGGTAGACGCCGAGCAGGGCGAACGTGAACAGCACCCGCTTGCGCAGGTCCGGGATCGCGAAGATGTTACGGAAGCTTTCGATCACGCCTGGCGCTCCTCACAGCGGCCGCCCGCGGCCTCGATCTTCTCGCGGGCCGATTTGCTGAACTTGTCGGCGACGACGCGCAGGGCCTTGCCGATCTCGCCGTCCCCGAGGACCTTCACGCGGCGGCCCGAGCGGACCAGACCGAGCTGGGCCAGCGACTCGGGCGTCACCTCGCCGTCGAGCTCGGCGAGCTGGGAGAGGTTCACCACGGCGTACTCGGTACGCCAGATGTTGGTGAACCCGCGCTTGGGGACCCGGCGGACGAGCGGCATCTGGCCGCCCTCGAATCCGGGCCGGCGGCTGTAGCCGGTGCGGGACTTCTGCCCCTTCTCACCACGGCCCGACGTCTTGGCCAGGCCGGAGCCGGGGCCGCGCCCCACCCGCTTCCTGGAGTGCTTGCTCCCCTTCGCGGGAGACAGCTCGTGCAGCTTCATGATTCCTCAACCTCCAGCAGATACTGGATCTTGTGCACCATGCCCCGCACCGCCGGGGTGTCGGGACGCTCGACCTGGTGGCGGATCCGCCGCAGCCCCAGGCTCCTGAGCACCTCGCGGTGCCCCTTCTTGGTGCCGATGCCGCTCTTCACCTGGGTGATCTTGATCGTCTTGCCTTCGTTCGCCATTGCTATGATTCCTTTTAGACGCCGGCCTCGGGGGCTTGAGCCTTCGGGGCGTTGGCCGCCGCGGCGGCGGCCGCCCGGTCGGAGAGGCCGCGCATCGCCATCACGTCCGCCTAGCTGCGCAGCGACAGCAGGGCGGCGAACGTCGCCTTCACCACGTTGTGCGGGTTGGTCGAGCCCAGGGACTTGGTGAGGATGTCCTGGATGCCCGCCGTCTCCACCACGGCGCGCACCGGGCCGCCCGCGATCACCCCGGTCCCCTCGGAGGCCGGCTTGAGCAGCACGCGGCCGGAGCCGAACTCGCCCAGCGTCTCGTGCGGGATCGTGGTCCCCTTGAGAGGCACCTGGACCATGTTCCGCTTGGCGATCTCGATCCCCTTGCGGATGGCCACCGGCACCTCCTTCGCCTTGCCGGCCCCATAGCCGACGCGGCCGTTGCCGTCGCCGATCACCACGAGGGCGGAGAAGGAGAAGTTCTTGCCTCCCTTCACCACCTTGGTCACGCGGTTGATGTGGACGACCTGCTCGAAAAACTCGCTCTCGCGCTCGAAGTCCCTGGCCAAGCTCGTCTCCTTCGCTTACTCGGAAGCTTAAAACTGCAAACCTTTTTCGCGGGCCGCGTCGGCCAGCGCCTGGACACGGCCGTGATAGACGTAGCCGCCGCGGTCGAAGACCACCCTCTCGACCCCCTGCTCCTTGGCCCGCTGGGCCACCAACTCGCCGACCTTCTTGGCGGCTTCCTTGCCGGCGGTCGACTTGCCGAGGGCCTCCTTGAGCGCCGGGTCGGCGGAGCTCGCCTGGGCCAGCGTGTGGCCGCGCGTATCGTCGATCACCTGCGCGTAGATGAAGCGCAGGCTCTTGTAGACCGACAGCCGGGGCCGCTCGGTGGTCCCCTGGACGCGCTTGCGCGCCCGCAGGTGGGCCTTCTCGCGGCGGGCCCGCTTCGCTTTCATCCGCTTCGTGATATCGCTCATCTGGGTCCCCTTACCTTACCTACTTGCCGCCGGCCTTGCCGACCTTGCGGCGCAGGACCTCGCCCGTGTACTTGATCCCCTTCCCCTTGTAGGGGTCGGGCTTGCGCAGGCCGCGGATCTCGGCCGCCACCTGCCCTACCTTCTGGCGGTCGGCGCCCGACACGGTCACCCGGTTCGCCTTGGTGTCCACCTCGATCTTGATCCCCTCGGGGATGTCGAAGAGCACCGGATGGGAATAACCGAGCGCGAACTGCACCTGATTCCCCTTCACCTCGGCGCGGTAGCCCACGCCGACGATGTCGAGCTGCTTGGTGAAACCGGCCGAGGCGCCCTGCACGGCGTTGGCGAGCAGCGCCCGCAGCAGGCCGTGGCGCGAGCGCTCGGGGCCTGAGTCCCCGGGGCGCGCGACCTCGATCGATCCGTCGTCTTTGACCTCGACCGGGAACCCCTCGAAGACGGGCTGCTCCACCCGTCCCTTGGGTCCCTCGGCCACGAACGTCCCGCCCTGGAGCTCCACCTTGGTCCCCTTGGGCACGGGAATCGGCATTCTTCCAATCCGCGACATGGCTGTCTCTCCTACCACACCTGGCAAAGCAGCTCGCCGCCGACCCGGCGCTCGCGCGCCTGGCCGTCGGTCAGCAGGCCCTGCGACGTCGAGACGATCCCGATGCCGAGGCCGTTGCGTACGGGCTGGATCTCGTCCGCCTTGCGGTAGACCCGCCGGCCGGGCTTGCTCACCCGCTCGAGATGGGAGATGGCCGGAATGCCGTCCTGGGTGTAGCGCAGGAAGATGCGCAACGTTCCCACCGGCGTCCCCTCGATCTCCCGGTAGTTCTTCACGAAGCCCTCTTCCTTGAGGAGCTTCACCACCTCCAGCTTGAGCTTGGAGGCGGGCACGTCCAGACGGTCGTGCTTGGCGATCTGCGCGTTGCGGATCCTGCTCAGCAGGTCCGCGATCGGGTCGGTCATGCTCATTGCCTTAAGTCTCCTCGCCTACCAGCTCGCCTTGATCACGCCCGGCAGATAACCCTGCAGCGCCAGGTCACGGAGATGCACGCGGCAGAGCCCGAACTTCCGGTAGACCCCCCGCGGGCGTCCGCACAGCCGGCAGCGGTTGCGGTGACGCACCTCGAACTTCAGCTTCTTTCTCTCTTTCGCGATCTTCGCAGTCGTCGCCACGCAAGCCTCCTAGCGCGTGAACGGCATGCCGAGCTCGCGCAGCATGTACAGGGCGCGCTCGTCGTTGCCGGCCGTCGTCACGATCGTGATGTTCATCCCCTTCGGACGCTCGACCCGGTTGTAGTCCACCTCGGGGAAGATCAGGTGGTCCCGGATGCCCAGCGTGTAATTGCCGCGGCCGTCGAAGCTCTTGGTCGGCACGCCCCGGAAGTCGCGCACGCGGGGGAGCGCGACCGAGATCAGCCGGTCCAGGAACTCCCACATGCGGTCGCCGCGCAGCGTCACCCGGGCGCCGATCGGCATCCCCTCGCGCAGCTTGAACGCCGCGATCGACTTCTGGGCGCGGGTGATCGTCGGCTTCTGGCCGGCCAGCGCCGCCAGCTCCTCGACCGCGTCGTCCAGGATCTTGATGTTCTGGATCGCCTCGCCCATCCCCATGTTGAGTGAGATGCGCTCGATCCTGGGGACCGCCATGACGTTGTCGATGCCGAACTCCTTCTTCAGCTTCGGCACCACCTCCTCGGCATAGCGGGTCTTGAGGCGCGGCACGTACCCCTCGGGGGTCTCGCGCACCGGCCCGGAGGGAGCCGGCGCCGCCTTGGCGCCCTTGTCCTTCTTCTTCGCGTCTTTCGCCATATCAGACTCGCCTCTAGTTAAAGGTGGCGCCGCAGCTCTTGCACACCCGGACGCCGCGCCCATCCTCGAGCCGCTGGCGGCCGAGCCGCGAGGGCTTGCCGCACTCCGGGCAGACGACCTTCAAATTGGAGATCTGGATCGGCGCCTCGCGCTCGAGGATGCCCCCCTGGATCCCCTTGTTGGGGTTCGGC
>JAICSG010000756.1 GCA_025937035.1 Thermoanaerobaculia bacterium
ACCACCGGCGGCAGGGCCGACCGCACGGTGTCCAGATAGACGCCGTCTCCCACGCCGCTCCCCAACTCGATCACCGTCGACTCCTGGGCCTGGACGTCGTCCGAGGTGTAGTTGTGGATCGAGAAGGTGTGGACCGACGGGTCGGCGGCGAAGATCGAGCGGGTGCCGTCGCCGTCGTGGAGGTCGAGATCGACCACCAACACCCGGGCCTGGTTGCCGTGGGCGCGCAGGTCGGCGATGGCGGTGGCCACGTCGTTGTAGACGCAGAAGCGCTCCCCCTTGGCGGCGAAGGCGTGATGGAGCCCGCCCCCCAGGCTCACGGCGGTCTGGCGGGAGGCGAGGGCCAGGCGGGTCGCCGCCAGGGTGCCCCCCGCCATGGTGCGCTGGGACTCCAGCACCCGCTCGGCCTGCGTCTCCGGAAGATGGAAGCCGACGATCGGCAACAGGGCGTCCGGCCGGGTGAGCGAGAGCAGGTACTCGTCGTCGTGGACCCGGCGCAGATAGCGGTAGGGGATCGGCTCCGCCGCGTGGACGTCCTCGCGGTCGATCAGCCCCGCGCCGTCCAGGAAGGCGAGGATGCGCTCGCCGCGCTGGAAGTCGTAGGCCACGCCGGGCAGGTCGACCTGATACCCCGAGCCGTAGACCAGTTGGGTCCGCTGCCGGGGGCGCCCGGAGAGCCGCCGGCGGCCCCGGCGCCAGGCTTTGACGAGGGAGCGGTGCATGGTCTACTTCCTCGGAGCTCCGGCGCGAAAAATGCCGCCCCTCTGGGGCTGACCCTCACTCCCCAACCCCTCTCTCCCCGCCTCCCCCCCGACCTGACGGGAGAGAGGGGCTTTATGTTTTTGGCTGACCTCTCCCTCTTCTCCCGTCAGGAAGGGGGGGAGGCGGGGAGAAGAGGGCCGGGGTGATGAGGGCCAACGCTCCGAGGACACCAACGCCGCCTTACTCATCTCTCATCCTCACCCACGTCGCCCCCCACCCTCCCGCCTCCAGCGGCGCATCCCCGAACGCCTCCACCCGGCCATCCCGCGAGAGCAGGGTGCGCACGGTCTGGCGCTGCACGCCGGTCCCCTTGCCGTGGATGATCCGCAGCTCCCGCAGCCCTTTCTCATAGGCGGCGTCGAGGTACTCGCGCACCAGGTCCGGCACCTCGGACGGCCGGAAGCTGTGCAGGTCGAGCACGTCCGTGACCGGCAGCTCGACCGGCTCCAGCCCGGGAAAATCCTCCTCGTCCTCTTCCCTCATCGCGGGCTCCCTGGAGATATACTAAGCGACGCCGACCGAACCACAGCCGAGGACCTATGACGACCGACGAGGAGCGCCAGGCCGAGCTCCAGCGTTTGATCAGCCGTTCCGCCCTGGAGTGGCGGCTGACCTTCGACGCCATCGCCTTCCCCCTGCTGCTGGTGGAGCTGGACGGCCGCATCATCCGCATGAACGAGGCGGCGCGCGACCTCGGCGGCGTCTCCTACGAGGGGGCGATCCACCACCCGCTCGCCGTACTGGGGGAGGGGCACCCCTGGCGGGCCGTCCGCTGGCTGCTGGCCGAGGTGGCGCAGACCGACCGCCGGGCCAGCACCCAGACGCGCGGCGAGGATGGGCGGACCTGGGACGTCTCGGTCAGCCCCGTTCTGGGCCCGGACCGCGACCGCTGGGCGGTGGTGGTAATCGTCGACGTCACCGACACCGTCCGCCTCCAGGAGCGGCTGCGCCGCAGCGAGACCATGTCCGCCATGGGCGGCCTGGTCGCCGGAGTGGCCCACGAGGTCCGCAACCCCCTGTTCGGGATCTCGGCCACCCTCGACGCCTTCGAGTCCAAGTTCAAGCGGCGGACCGAGTACAAGCGCTACCTGGAGGTCCTGCGCGAGCGGGTCGAGCGGCTCAACCTGTTGATGCGCCAGCTCCTCGATTACGGCAAGCCCTCCCGGCTCGACCTCGGCGAGGCCTGCCCGCACGAGGTGATGACCTCGGCCATCGTGGCCTGCGCGCCGCTCGCCCATCAGGCGGGGGTCGAGATCGCCCACGAGGCCGATCCCAGCCTCCCGCGCCTGGTGGTCGACCGCCACCGGGTGGTGCAGATCTTCCAGAATCTCCTGGAGAACGCCATCCAGCACTCGCCGGCCGGGGGACGGGTCTTCTTCCGGGCCCAGGCGCCGGAGGACGGGGCCGCCGTCCGCTTCTCGGTGGAGGATGGCGGGCCCGGTTTCCGGCCCGAGGATCTCGACCGCCTCTTCGAGCCCTTCTTCTCGCGCCGCCGGGGAGGGACCGGCCTGGGGCTCTCGATCGTGCAGCGGATCGCCGAGCAGCACGGCGGCGAGGTGGTGGCGGCCAACCGCCCCGAGGGCGGGGCGGTGATGACGGTGACGCTGCCCGTCTGCTACGACGGCGACGGCCGGCTCACGAGCCAGCACCCGCGGCTGTAGCCCGCCCGCCGGCCGCCTGCCGCACCGTGGCGACCAGTCCGTCCTTGCTCGGCAGCTCGCTGAACACATATGGCTCCTGGCCGGGACGGTAGAGCAGATAGAAGGGGATGCCATAGCGGCCGTGCTCGGCCAGGAAGGCGCCGATGCGGTCGTTGCGGTTGGTCCAGTCGGCCCGCATCGGCACCACGTTGTGCTCCTCGAAGGTCTTGGCGACCTCGGGCGTGTCGAGCACCAGCCGCTCGTTCACCTTGCAGGTGAAGCACCAGTCGGCGGTCACGTCCACGAACACGAGCTGGCCGCCGCGGGCCAGCGACTCGGCGCGGGCGCGGTCGAAATCCACCCAGGGGATCAGGCCGGCCGGCTTCGAGGCGGTCAGCGACTCCGCCTCCCCGCGGCCCGTGGCGCCCCAGGCGGTGAAGAGGGTGATGAGGACGGCGGCGGCGATCCCCGCCCCGGCCATGCCCCGCAGGGCCCGCCCGCGCGCCACCCGGTGCTGGATCCAGGTGAAGAGGGCGATC
>JAICSG010000279.1 GCA_025937035.1 Thermoanaerobaculia bacterium
CGTACAGATTTTCCACGTACTCGGCCACCTCGGCCCCGAGGTGGTTGAAGTTGAGATGGGCGTTGCGCGCCTCCAGCGGATCGAAGCTCCAGCGCACCTCCTCGATCCCCAGCGGCAGGAGCAGCTCCCGCTGATAGAGCTTCAGCCGGGTGCCGAGCCCGAGGTCCCGCGCCTGGCGGGCCACCGCCAGCATGTGCGACCAGTGGAAGGGGCGGTGGCCGTCCCAGCCGGCGAGGCCGTAGACGAAGCCGAGCAGGTCACCCGCCGGCGAGAACGCCCCCGCGGCGATCCCCCCCGCCTTCTGCGTGATCTTGAGGATGCTCAAGGGGACCACGTCCGAAAAGCTCCGCCCCCAGGTGTCCTTCTGGAGCTCGACGCACGCCTGGTAGTCGGCGGTCGAGGAGAAGGAGCGGAAGGTCAGGCCGTCGGGATCGGTGCGCTGCACGGCCGGGATCTTGTCATAAGGCGAGCGCGCCCGGCATATAGTCCTCCCATGCCCGCGGGGATCGATTTCAGGCGCTATCGCAAGGTGCGCCGTTTCGTCACCCGCACCTTCATCCAGGTCTTCTGGTGGGACGTGATCCTGAACGTCCCGGGTTTGCGGCGGTTCCGGCGGCCTCCCCTCGTGCGCTACCAGGGGATCGCCCGCCGCTACCGCGCCCTGGCGGCCGAGATGGGCGGCGTGCTGATCAAGCTCGGCCAGTTCCTCTCCACCCGGGTGGACATCCTGCCGCCCGAGATCACGGATGAGCTCGCCGGGCTCCAGGACGAGGTGCCACCCGAAACGTTCTCCGACATCGAGCGCCAGATCGCGGAGGATTTCGGGCGCCCGGTCGCCGAGGTCTTCGCCTGGATCGGTCCCGAGCCGGTCGGCGCCGCCTCGCTCGCCCAGGTTCACCCCGCCCGCCTGCCCACGGGCGAGGAGGTGGTGGTGAAGGTGCTGCGGCCGGGGATCGACGTGCTGGTCGAGACCGACCTCGCGGCCGTGCGGCTGGCCGCCCGGCTACTGCGCTTCTCGAAGACCATCCGGCGGCGGGTCGACCTCGGCCGCCTGGGGGCCGAGATCACCAACACCACGCTGGCCGAGCTCGACCTGATCGCCGAGGGGCACAACGCCGAGCGCTTTGCGGAAAACTTTGCCAACGACCCCCGAGTCTATCTGCCGAAGGTCTTCTGGGACTGGAGCGCCCGCCGGACGCTGACCCTGGAGAACGTCGGCTGGATCAAGATCGCCGACTTGGCGGCGCTCGACCGCGCGGGCATCCGCCGCTCCGAGGTCGCCCGCACGCTCTACCGGATCTACCTGCAACAGATCTTCGAGCACTCCTTCGTGCACGCCGACCCTCATCCGGGCAACCTTTTCGTGCGCCCGTTGCCGGTCGAGGGGGAGGCCCCCCTCCCGCCCGGCTCTCCGGCGCCGCCGCCCCCGGCAGCCCCGGCGGACATCGAGCGGCCGTTCCAGATCGTCTTCGTGGACTTCGGCATGGTGGCGGTGATCCCCGAGCGGCTCCAGAGCGCGCTGCGCGAATACGCCATCGCCCTGGGGACCCGCGACGCCGAGCGGATCGTCCGCTCCTACGTCTCGGCCGGGGTGCTGCTGCCGGGGGCGGACCTGCGCCGCCTGGAGGAGATCCACGAGGAGCTGTTCCAGCGCTTCTGGGGGGTCCGGATCGGCGATCTGCGGGCGACGGCGTTCTCGGAGGCGGAGTATTTCTTCCGGCAATACCGGGACGTGCTCTACGAGCTCCCCTTCCAGATGCAGGTCGATCTGCTGTTCGCCTCGCGGGCCGTGGGGCTGCTGGCGGGCTTGTCGACGCAGCTCGATCCGGAGTTCGATCCCTGGGCCGAGACCCTCCCCTTCGCCCAGCGTCTGGCGGCCCAGGAGCTGCGGCGCAACTGGCGGGAGATCCTGAGCGGAGGGCTGGCGCAGCTCCAGATCCTGCTCGGCCTCCCCCGGCGGGCCGACGCCGTGCTCGCCCGCGCCGAGCGGGGGACCCTCACCGTGCAGTCGGCCCTCACGCCCGAGGAGCGCAAGATGATCCGCCGCCTCGAGCGCTCGGTCCACCGGCTCTCCTGGACCATCCTGGCCGCGGGCCTGGTGATCGCGGGGGTGATGCTCCGCGCCAGCGCCCCCGGCGCGCCATGGGGGTGGTGGCTGATCGCGGCCGGGGCGCTGGCGTTTTTGTGGGGGGCTCTGACGAAGACTTGAGCCCCTGCTTCGGGTATCCTCTCGCCTCCCGTGGCATCCTTCCTGCAAATTTCCCGCGCCCGAATGCCGATCCGACCGCACCTGATCTTCCTGCTCGCGATCGCCCTTCTCGCCTGCCGCGACAAGGATGGAGCCCGCCCGGCCGCCGCCGGAGCCCCGGCGCCGCCCACCAAGGAAGAACAGGCGGCGATCGCGGCGGCTCCCGGAGAGCTGACCTCCACCGGGCAGGTCACCTTCAACGGCGCCAGCTCCTACTTCTGCGTGCCGCACGGCCAGGGGGGCCTGCAGGTCGACTTCCGCACCGGAAGCCAGGAGATGCCGGCGGTGGCGGTGCGGATCGACGCCTATCACGGGAGCGGCCCCTATCCGGCCCACGTGTTCGTGACCGGCCGCTCGGTCACCGGCGCCCTGGTGACCTCGACCGGCGAGGCGAGCATGGACGTGAAGCAGCAGGATCCTCCGGCCGCGGCGGGCGCGGCCCAGGCCGTCAGCGGAACGTTCAAGGGGCGGTACGACGGCGAGGCGGGGGCGGGATCGATCGAGGGCAGGTTCGAGTCTTGCAACTACACGTCGTCCCGGGGAGAGGAAAAACAGCCAGCAGGCGCAACAGAGGAGACCCATGAGAGACCATCGGACGCTTCCCGCCTATCAGCACGCCCACGAGCTGGTCACCGCGGTGCACGAGACCGTTCAGCAGCTACCGGGAGGAGAGGCCGCCGGGCTCGGAGCCCGCATGGAAGCGGCCGCCCACGCCGCCGCCGCGGCCGTGGCCAGGGCGTGCGCGGTGCCGGGTGAGCAGCTCCTGGGGCAGATCGACGAGGCCAGCCGCCGCATCCGCGAGGTCGGCTACTACGTCGACATCGCCCAACGCATGGGCTACCTGCCGCTCGGCCCGGCGGTCGAGCTCTTGGAACGCCAGACGCTCGCGGGCGTGGAGGTGAGCTCGCTGCTCCAGGAGGATGGCGGCGTGAAGGTCTCCGGGCCGGAGGAAGGTCCGCTCGACACGCAGGACCTCGCGGCGGCGGTGCTGGCTAGCCTTTCCGCTCGTTGAGCCGCTGGAGCTCCTGGTCGAGGATCTGGTCGACCAGAAGCTCCATTTCCCGGCGATCCGGCGCCGGGCCGGGCGGCGGCTCCTCCTCGGGGGCTCCGAAGCCTTCCACCGAGTCGAGCCGGTCCAGCATGGCGCTCACGGGGTCCTCCGGCGGGGGCTCCGGGAGCCTGTCCTCGATCTCGTCGTCTCTCATCGCGTGCTGAATTCTACGTAGATCTCACCAGCAGCGCCACCGGGAACCGCGCCAGCAGCCCGGCCACCGGCCGCGCCGTCCCCGCGATCTCCTCGCCTGTCAGCTCGTCCCGCCAGGCGCCCGGCGGCAGCTCGAGAGTGGTGCCCCGCCAATCGCCCTGAAGCCGCAGGGGCAGCCGGGGGGCGACCGCGGCCACCGCGCCGCCGCGCCCGCCGCGCAGAAACGCCACCACGTGCTCCGCCTTGGGGCCGGAGGCCCGGAGCGGCTCGTAGGCGCCGTCCGGACCGAAAGCCTCGGGGAGACGACGGCGGAGCTGGAGCCCCTGGTGGATCAGCCAGAGCTTCGGCAGCCCGTCGTCCGCGCGGGCGAGGATCTCCTCCGGAGTCATCCCCCGCTTCAAATCGTCCAGCAGACGCCGCCGCAGCTCGTAATCCACGGGGCGCCGGTTGTCGGGATCGACCAGCGAGAGGTCCCAGATCTCCGACCCTTGATAGAAATCGGGCACGCCGGGTGCGGTGATCTTGATCAGGGTCTGGGCGAGGGAATTGATCCGCCCCGGCTCGACCAGCGGCGTCACGAAGGCTTCGAGATCGGCCACGAAATCCCGGTCCTCCAGCACGCCCGTGATGAACGATCGCAGGGCCTCCTCGTACTCGGGATTCTGCCGCGTCCAGGAGGTGTGGACCTTGGCCTCGCGGGTGGCCTTTTCCATGTAGTCCGTCAGGCGCTCGGCCGAGATCGGCCAGGCACCCACCAGGGTCTGATAGAAAAGATATTCGGCGTTCCTGTCCGGGAAATCCCCCCGCCGATATTTCGCATTTTGATCGATCCAGCGGCGCGCGGCCTTCCCCCAGTCTTCCGGGATCTCGGAGAGCAGGCTGATCCGCGCCCGCACGTCCTCGCTGCGCTTGGTGTCGTGAGTCGAGGTGGCGAGCAGGGACCGGGGCCAGAGCCGCTGGGACTCGGCCATCAGACGGTGGAAGGCCTCCACGCAGAGGCCGAAGTCGCCGGGGCTCCCCCCCACCTCGTTGAGCGCGATCAGGCGGTGGAAGTTGTAGAACGCGGTGTCCTCCACCCCCTTGGCCATCGCCGGCCCCGTGAGCTGCTGGAAGCGCATCACCAGCTCACTCTCCACCTCGCCGCGGATCTTCAGCAGCAATAGATCGCGGAAAAAATCGAGCAGATCGGCGGGAAGATCGGAACGCCGGGCCTTGGCCGCCTCGATCGCCTCGTCCACGTAGCGCCGGTCGAGGTCGGTCACCTCGCCGATCTCCGCCCGCACGTAGGTTCGGTAGACGGGAAAGCCGGCCACCACCTCGCGGATGGCCTGGCGCAGCTCGAAGCGGGTGTAGTCCCGGTGGCGGCGGTGGCGCTCGCAGACCTGGAGGAACACCTCGGCCAGGCGGTTGACGTCGCTCGCCAGAAGCTCCGAGAGCACGAGCAGCTTCTTCTCCCGCACCAGCCCGGCCCAATCGGCGCTCTGGCCCGTCAGCTCCGTATAGAGATCCGTCAGCGGCCCCTCCCCTTCTCGATCGATCAGCAGGCCGCCCACCCGGTTGAGGAATTCGTAGCCGGTGGTCCCCTCGACCGGCCAGGATTCGCGGAGCGGCTCGCCGGGCTCAAGGATCTTCTCGATCACGATCCAGGCCTTCGGAGCCTCGTCGCGGAGCCGCTCGAAGTACTCCTCCGGATCGCGCAGGCCGTCCGGATGATCGATGCGGACGCCGTCGAGCACCCCCTGGCGCAGCCAGCGGAGGACCAGGGCGTGGGTGTCCTCGAACACCCGCTCGTCCTCCATCCGCAGGCCGATCAGGGTGTGGACGTCGAAGAAGCGCCGGTAGTCGAGCTCCTGGCCGGCGGTGCGCCAGAAGGCTACCCGGTAGTTCTGGCGCTGGAGGAGCTCGTCGAGCTTGTCGGGATCGGCGTTGATCCCGGCCACCCCCTCATCCAGGGCCTTGGCGACCTCGGGCTTCTCCTCCGCCAGGCGGGCGAGCTGGCCGGCGAGCACCTCCTTGTCGCGGTGCCGGCGGGCGATGCTCTCGCGGTCGGTGGCGGTGGCGAGGGGGAGCTGGCCGAGCGAATCGGCGATGAAGGCGAGGTCCGGCGAGCCGCACCGCCGGGCCGCCTCGGCGATCAGGGTGTCGAGCGAGTGGGGCGCCACCGGCATCCGGTGCTCGTGGTAGCGGATCTCGAACCGCCCCCTCCGGCGTACCAGCTCCAGCTCGCCGTTCTCCAGGATCCGGCCGTAGTGGTCGCCGAGGATGGGGAGGAGCACCGTGTCGCGCAGCCGGGCCTGGGGCGGGTTCCAGTCGACGTCGAAGTAGGCGGCGTAACGGCTGGAGGGGCCGTTCTCCAGCACGTCCCACCACCAGGTGTTGTCCCGCTCGGTGATCGCCATGTGATTGGGGACGATGTCGAGCACCTGCCCGAGCCCCTTCTTCCCCA
>JAICSG010000178.1 GCA_025937035.1 Thermoanaerobaculia bacterium
AGACCTCGAATTCGACCGCCACCCACCTCTCCACCTCGGCCAGGAAGATGATCTCGTTCAGCCAGTCGACCAGGAGGGCCTCGCGGTCCACCGAGGAGACCTCGATGGTTTTTGGCTCGCCGGAAGGCTCGGCCGGCCGCCCCCGCAGCAGCAGAGCCCCGAGCGCCCGCCCCGCCTCGGCCAGGAGGCCGGCCAGGGTGTCGGCTCCCATCTGGAGCTGCACCTCGGCGGTGTGGTCGACCCAGCGGTGAAAGGGGGCGCTCATGGGAGCAAAGCTACCACCGGGGGAGGACCAACACGGACGCCCACTGCCGTCCGTGCCAGTCCGTGCTCGTCCGTGTCAGTCCGTGTTTCTTCAGTGCGACGATTCCGGCCTTCGCCCGCCGCCCCGCCCCAACCCCACATCTTCCAAGGCCTGGGAGAGGCTCTCGCCCCCCTTGACCGCGAAGTCGAGGGTGCGGGTAGGGAAGGGCAGGGTGATGCCGTTCTGGTCGAAGGCCTTCTTCAGGCGCTCGATGGCCTCGCTCTTCGCCCGCAGGTAGTCCGACTGCTTGGAGGTGAAGTCGATCCAGAAGCGCGCCACCAGGTTGATCGCGCTGTCGGAGAGGTCCTCGAAGAAGAGCTCGACCTCGGTGTCCGGCTTGCGCGAGGGCATCTGCTCCAGGGCCTGGAGGGCGACCCGCCTCACCTTCTCCAGGTCGTCGCCGTAGGAGACCCCGGCCTTGATGTCCACCCGCCGCTGGCCGGTGGCGCTGAAGTTGGTGATCGGGTTCTCGAAGATCTGCTTGTTGGGGACGAGGATGATCTGCCCCTGCGGCGTGCGGATCTCCGTCCAGCGCAGGTGGACCCGCTTGACGATCCCCTGGATGTCCTTGCTCTGGATGAGGTGGCCGGCGCGGAAGGGGTGCTCGATCGAGAGATAGATGCCGGCCATGAAGTTGGCGGCGATGTCCTGGAAGGCGAACCCCAGCGCCAGGCCGATGATGCCGGCCCCCGCGAGCAGCGAGGCGACCGTCTTCTGGAGCCCGAGGATGCCGAGGGCGACGAAGAGGCCGGCCGCCACCAGGGCCAGGAAGACCGCCTGCCCCAGCACCCGGTTGACCTGCTCGCTGTGCGAGACCCGGCGCAGCAGGCGGTGCAGGAGGTTGCGCGCCAGCTTGGCCAGCAGCCAGAAGCCGACCAGCACCGCCACCGCCACGGCGAGGTTCGGCAGCAGCAGGATGAAGTCCCGCGCCCACCCCATCACCTTGGCTGCGAGCAGGCCCCACGCTTTCTCAATATCCACGCGGGACCATGGATGCAACGGTCACGCCAATCCCGCCAGCCGCTCCTCCAGCCTCGCCCTCACCTCGGGCCACTCCTCCGCCAGGAGGCTGTACATCACAGTATCGCGGAGGGTGCCGTTCGAGCGGATCTGGTAACTCCGCAGCACCCCTTCGCGCTGGGCGCCGAGCTTCTCGATGGCCCGCCGGCTCTGGAGGTTGTTGAGGTCGGTCGTGAATTGGACCCGCAGGGCGCCGAGGTCCTCGAAGGCGTGCCGCAGCAGCAGGAGCTTGCTCTCCGGGTTGACCCGGGTGCCCTGGTGGGAGCGGGCGATCCAGGTGCGGCCGATCTCCAGGCCCCGGTGCTGGGGGCGGATGTAGAGATAGCCGGTGGTCCCCAGGGCCTCGCCCGTCCGCCGGTCGAGGATGACGAAGAGCAGGGAGTCCGGCTTGGCGAGGCTGAGGCGGACCCACTCCGCGAAGGCTTCGAGGCTGGCGTCCCGGGGCGCGTCCAGGGTGTGCTGGAAGAGCTCGAGGCCGGCCCTGGGCCAGAGCCGCGGCGCGTCCTCCTGGGTCAGCGGCTCCAGGCGGATCGTGGGGCCCTCGAGGGTGACGGGCTGGACGTTCATGGAGCGGGAGTCTATCCTCTCTCCCCGTGCCAATCCTCCCAGCCGTCCGCCGCCTGGCGTTCTCTCTGATCCTCGTCTCCGGCGCCGCCCTGGCTCAATCGGCCCCTCAGCCACCCGAGCCCCCGCCCGCCGCCGCTCCGGCCCAGCCGCCGGCCGCTCCGGGGACAGAGACGGCCCCGGCGCCGCCCCCTCCCGCGCCCGACCGCGGCGATTTCAAGGTGGTCTACGAGAAGGTCAAGAGCCCGGACATCCGGGAGCTGCAGGAGATCTTCCGCGGCACCCAGCTCCTGGAGGAGACCGCCCGGGCCCTCAACGAGAAGCTCTCCCTGCCGGCCGACGTCGTCATCACCCCCCGCGAGTGCGGCGCGGCCGATGCCACCTGGGAGGCGGACAAGCGCCGGATCTCCATCTGCTACGAGCTGGTGGGCGACTTCGCCGAGCTCTTCCTGCGTGCCGCGAAGCAGCCGGACGCCAGCCAGGCGGGGAACGCCGTGGCGGCCGCCAGCCTCTTCATGGTGTTCCACGAGGCCGGGCACGCCCTGATCAGCCTCTACCAGCTCCCGGTGGCCGGCCATGAGGAGGAGGCCGCCGATCAGATCGCCACCCTGATCCTCCTCGGCAGCGGCAAGGAGGGGGGGACCACCGCGGTGGACAGCACCTCGGTCCTCCTAACCCAGGAGAAGAACGCGGCAATGCGGGCCCGGCTGGCCAGGCTCCCTTTCTGGAGCGGTCACGGCTTCAACGAGGCCCGGCTCACCGACATCCTCTGCTGGGTCTACGGCCGCGATCCCCAGGCCTTCCAGGAATTGGTGGGCGACGGCACCCTCCCCGCCGCCCGTGCCCAGGGGTGCGCCGCCGAATACGAGAAGGTGGCGAAGACCTGGGATCAGCCGCTGGCGCCCTATCTCAAGGGTTGGACGCTCCTGCCCCCGCCGCCGCCCCCGCCGCCTCCCGCCGAGCCGGCGTCTCCGCCGCCGTCTTCGTCTCCGCCACCCAGGCCTTGACGTTCTTCTCCAGCAGGTCGAGCGGCACGGCGCCGTTGCCGAGCACGTGGTCGTGGAAGGCCCGGACGTCGAACCCCGGGCCCAGCTCCCGCTGGGCGTAGGCCCGCAGCTCCTGGATCTTCAGCTCGCCGATCTTGTAGGCCAGCGCCTGCCCCGGCCAGACGATGTAGCGGTCGATCTCGACCTCGATGTCGTGCTCGGTCTTGGCGGAATTGGCCCTGAAATAGTCGATCGCCTGCTGGCGCGTCCACCCCTTGACGTGCATGCCGGTGTCGACCACCAGGCGGATGGCCCGCCACATCTGATAGGTGAGCTGGCCGAACCGGGAGTAAGGATCTTGATAGAGGCCGATCTCGCTCCCCAGGCTCTCGGCGTAGAGGGCCCACCCCTCGACGAAAGCGGTGTAGTCGTCGTGCTTGCGCCACTCGGGAACCCCCTCGAGCTCCTGGGCGAGGGAGATCTGGAGATGGTGGCCCGGCACCGCCTCGTGCGACGTGAGCGCCTCCATCTCCCACTTGGGCCGCGACTTCAGGTCGTAGGTGTTGGCGTTGAGCTCCCCCGGCCGGCCGGCGGCCAGCGAGCCGTCCTCGTAGTAGGCCGTGGTCTGCGACTTTTCCGCGTAGGCGGGGACCGGGATCACCCCATAGGGGAGGCGCGGCAGCTTGCCGAAGAGCTTGACCAGCTCGGGATCGATCCGCTTGGCGATGTCGCGGAAGCCCGTGAGCAGGTCCTCGGGATTGTCGTAGAAGAAGCGCGGATCGGTGCGCAGGAACTTGCAGAAGTCCTCGAAGCTCCCCTGGAAGCCGATCGAGGCGATCAGCGCGTCCATCTCCTTGCGGATGCGCTTCACCTCGGCGAGGCCGATCTGATGGATCTGCTCGGGGGTGAGATCGGTGGTGGTCGAGACCCGCGCCTGATAGGCGTACCAAGCCTTGCCGTTGGGCAGGTCGCCCATGGCGATCGACTCGCGGGAGGCCGGGACGTAGGTGTTGGCGAGGTAGCCGTGGAGCTTGCGGAAGGCGGGCGCCACCTGGTCCTTGAAGGCGGCCACGGCCTCGCGGGTCAGCCGCTCCCGGTCGGCCGTGGGCACCGTCTCGGGAAACTTCTGGAAGGCCTTGAGCATCGGGCTCTTCAGGGGATCGTCCACCAGCAGGCTCTCGACCTGGCCGGGGACGTCGCGCAGGGTCACCCTGGGCGGCGTGATCCCCTCCCTGAGCCCGCGGTCGAGCAGCGCGATGTTCTGATCGATCACCCTGGGGACGCCGCGCAGGCGGGCGAGGAGGTCCTCGTAATCCTTGACGTTGCGCGCCGGCGTGATCGAGAGGAGCTGCGGGATGCTCTGCTGGGGCCCCCCCACCTGATTGATCACCAGGTACTCGCCGTGGAACGGCTCCCCCTCGATCGCCTCGCGCACGCGGCGCAGGGCGAGGTCGTAGTTGACCTGCTCGGAGGCCTTGAGCTTCGCGCGGTCGACCGACGCCAGGGCCCCTTCGATCACGTGATCGATCCGCCGGCCGAATTCGATCGATTCGGGCGAGAGGTCGGACCAGCGGTCGTTGAGGCCCGGATAGCCGACGAAGGTGGCGTACTCGGGGGAGGCGTGCATCTGGAATTCCCAGAGGAGGTCGAACAGCGTCCTCAGCCGGTCGCTCTCGCTCCCCTGGCCCTGGGTGGCGGAGAATTGCTCGATCTTCCGGGCATATCCGGCGACGTCGGGCGGCACGGCGGCCCCGGCGAGGGTGGCCGTCAACAGGAGGGCGGCGAGGGCGAGGATCGGCTTTTTCATCTTTGGATGGTCCCCTTCAGGATACGGAGGGACACAGCTCCCCCCAGTCTCTTTGCAGGCTTTTACGGCGCGGCCGGGGAAAGGTTTCCAGGGGCGGTTTTTCGCTCCGCCACCCAGGCCTTAATGTTTTTCTCCAGCAGGGCGAGCGGAAGCTGCCCGTGGGCGAGGAGCTGGTCGTGGAAGGCGCGGATGTCGAACCGCGGCCCCAGCTCCTTCTGGGCGTAGGCCCGCAGCTCCTTGATCTTCAATTCGCCGATCTTGTAGCAGACCGCTCCACCCGGCCAGACGATATAACGATCGATCTCGACCTCGATATCGTGATCGGTGCGGGCCGAATTGGCCTTGCAATACTCGATCGCCTGCTGGCGGGTCCACCCCTTGACGTGCAGGCCGGTGTCGACCACCAGACGGAGGGCCCGCCACATCTCGTAGGTGAGCTGGCCGAAGCGGGAGTAGGGGTCCTTGTAGAGGCCGATCTCGTATCCCAGGCTCTCGGCGTAGAGGGCCCACCCCTCGGACATGGCGGGATAGACGTCCCACTTGCGCCAGTCGGGGAGGTCGCCCAGCTCCTCGATGAGGGCGTACATGATGTGGTGCCCCGGCACGGCCTCGTGCGAGGCGAGCGCCTCCATCTCCCACTTCGGGCGCGTCTTCAGGCCGTAGGTGTTGACGTTGAACCATCCGGGCCGGCCGGCGGCGAGGGAGCCGTTGGCGTAGTAGCCGGTCGTCTGCGATTTGGCGGCGCTCGCGGGAATCTCGGTGACGCCGTAGGGGAGGCGCGGCAGCTTGCCGAAGAGCTTGATCAGCTCGGGATCGATCCTCTTGGTGATGTCGCGATACCCCCGGAGCATGTCCTCCGGCTTGTCCCAGAAGAAGCGCGGATCGGTGCGCAGGAACTTGCAGAATTCCTCGAAGCTCCCCTGGAAGCCGGTCGAGGCGATCAGCTCGTCCATCTCCTTGCGGATGCGCTTCACCTCGGAGAGACCGAGCTCGTGGATCTGCTCGGGCGTCAGGTCGGTCGTGGTGGCGTTCCTCACCTCGTAGGCGTACCAGGCCCGGCCGTCCGGCAGGTCGCTCATGGCGGTGGTCTGGCGCGCCCCCGGGATGTAGGTCTGGACCAGATAGTCGTGGAGCTTGCGGAGGGCGGGCTCCACCTGGCTCTGGAAGATTTGCGCGGCCTCGCGCCGGAGCCGCTCGCGGTCGGCGGCGGGGATGGCGTCGGGGATCTGCTGAAAGCTCTCCAGGACGGGGCTCTTCGCGGGGTCCTTGGTGAAGAGGCTCTCGAACTGGGCGGGCACGTCGCGCAGGGTCACCCTGGGCGGCGTGATCCCCGCCTTGAGCCCCTGGGCGAGCAGGGCCAGGGTCTGGTCGACCACCCGGGGGACCTGGCGCAGCCGGGAGAGCCGGTTCTCGTAGTCCTGGACGGAGCGGGTGGGCATGCTCTCCAGGAGGGCCGGAAGGTCCTGCTGGATGCCTTTGAGCTGATGGACCAGCATGTATTCCGCATGGAACCGCTCCCCCTCGATCCCCTGGTCGATCCGCCAGAGCGCCAGGTCGTAGTCCACCTGCTCGGAGGGGGTGAGACGCGCGCGGTCGATCGAGCCGAGGGCCGCGCGCTCGTCGCGGGCGATGCGCCTGGCGAGGGCGATCGTCTCCGCCGAGAGGTCCCCCAGGCGGTCGTCGAGCCCCGGGTAGCCGATGTAGGTGGCGAGCTCGGGATTGCCCAGCATCCCCGCCCGCCAGAAGAGGTCGAAGAAGCGCTTCAGCCGCTCGCTCTCACTCCCCTGGCCGCGGGTGGCGGGAAACTGCTCGATCCGCCGGGCCGATTCGACGAGGTCGGGCGGAGGGGCGGCGCCGGCGAGGGCGGCCGTCAACAGGAGGGCGGCAAGGGCGAGAACCGGCTTTTTCATCTTTGGATGCTCCCCGCCACCCAGGCCTTGATGCGTTTCTCCAACAGGGCGAGCGGCAGTTGGCCGTGGTCGAGGAGCTGGTCGTGGAAGGCGCGGACGTCGAACCTGGACCCCAGCTCCTTCTCCGCGTAGGCCCGCAGCTCCTTGATCTTCAGCTCGCCGACCTTGTAGCAGACGGCGCCCCCCGGCCAGACGATGTAACGGTCGACCTCGACCTCGATCTCGTGATCGGTACGGGCCGAGCTCGCCTTGCAATAATCGATCGCCTGCTGGCGTGTCCATCCGAGATCGTGCAGGCCGGTGTCGACCACCAGGCGGATGGCCCGCCACATCTCAGCGTTGAGCTGGCCGAAGTGGGAGTAGGGGTCCTTGTAGAGGCCGATCTCGTATCCCAGGCTCTCGGCGTAGAGGGCCCACCCCTCGCCCATGGCGGGGTAGGCGTCCCATCGGCGCCATTCGGGGATCTCTCCCAGCTCCTCGACGAGGGCAGCCATCATGTGGTGCCCCGGTACGGCCTCGTGCGAGGCCAGATCCTCCATCGCCCACTTCGGGCGCGACTTGAGGTCGTAGGTGTTGACGTAGAACCAGCCCGGCCGGCCGGCGGCGAGCGAGCCGCCGCCGTAGTAGGCGCTCATCTGCGACTTCGCGGCGCTCGCCGGCACGGCGGTGACGCCGTAGGGGAGGCGCGGCAGCTTGCCGAACAGCTTGACGAGCTCGGGATCGATCCGCTTGGTGATGTCGCGATAGCCCCGGAGCAGATCCTCCGGCTTGTCGTAGAAGAAGCGCGGATCGGTGCGGAGAAACTTGCAGAAGTCCTCGAAGCTCCCCTGGAAGCCGGTCGAGGCGATCAGCTCATCCATCTCCTTGCGGATGCGCTTCACCTCGGAGAGGCCGATCTGGTGGATCTGCTCCGGGGTCAG
>JAICSG010001194.1 GCA_025937035.1 Thermoanaerobaculia bacterium
ACAAATCGGACGTTCCTGGACATCATCGAACGGTCCTGGGAGCAGGTCCGAGCCGGCAACACGATCTCGCTCGAAGAGATGAAGCGGTTCGCCTTGGACCTTGAGGAGGACTGACCTCAGGACCCTTCCCGCACCGCCCGCCGCACCTCCCCGATCAGGAAGATCGACCCGCAAGCCACCAGCGTCTGCCCGCCCAGCCCGAGCGCCAGGTCCAGCGCCTTCCCGAGCTCCGGCTCCACGAACACCCCCTCCCGGTCCCCTAAGAGCTCAGCGAGCTCGGCTGGATTCTTGGCCCGCGAGCTGGCGGGGGTGGTGAGGACGATGCGGCGGGCCCGCGGAGCGAGCAGACTGAGCATCTCCGTGTAGTCCTTGTCGGCCAGGACTCCGAAGAGGAGGTCGACCGGCTCACCCATGCGATCCAGGAAGTCGGCGAGGACCCTGGCGCCGTCCGGGTTGTGGGCGGCGTCGAGGAGGAGGCGGCGGTTGCCGGGGAGGTCGATTGATTCCAGGCGGCCCGGCCAGCGGCAGGCGGCGGCTCCCGCTCGGATGGACGTGGGATTGAAGCGGTCGAATCCGAGGTCCGCGAGGGTCTCGGCGGCGCGCACGGCAAGGCCGAGGTTGATCGCCTGGTGGGCGCCGAGGAGGGCGACTCCCAAGTCGTAGGCGCGGAGGGGCGTGGCGAGGCGGACCCGCTGCCCTGTCCATCCGTGAGGCTCGATCGACTCGATCCGCACCTCGTCCGAGGCGAAGCGGAGGCGGGCACCGGTCTCGGCGGTGGCCTGACGCACCGACTCGGCGGGCTCAGGCTCCTCGATCCAGACGAGCGCGGGACGGTCCGGACGGAGGATGCCGGCCTTCTCGCGGGCGATCTGGGCGAGGGTGTTTCCCAGGTATTCCTGGTGGTCGAGCCCGATGGGGGTGATCAGCGAGAGGATGGGATCGCAGAGGTTGGTGGCGTCGAGCCGGCCGCCGAGCCCGACTTCCACCACGGCGAGATCGACCTTCTCCTCGGCGAACCACTGGAAGGCGGCGAGGGTCACCGCCTCGAAATAGGTGGGCGGGGAGCCGGTCTCGCGCTCGGCCAGGGAGACCAGATCCGCCAGGAGCCGGCCGAGCCTGCCGGGCGCGATCATCCGGCCGTCGATCCTCAGCCGCTCCTCGACGACTTCCAGATGAGGAGAGGTGTAGAGGCCGGTACGGTAGCCGGAGCTCTGGGCCATCGCGGCCAGGAAGGCCGAGGTCGAGCCCTTGCCGTTGGTGCCGGCGATGAGGACGGCGGGGAAGCGGCGCTGCGGGTCGCCCAGGGCGGCGAGCAGGGAGCGCGCGCGCTCGAGGCCCAGCTTGATGCCGAGGCCGTCGAGGCGCGCGAGGATGGGCAGGGGATCTACGTCAGGTGCCGCAGGCACCGCGCGAGGGTCTCCTTCATCTCGGAGCGCTGCACCACGAAGTCGAGGAAGCCGTGCTCCACGAGGAACTCGCTGCGCTGGAACCCCTCGGGCAGGCTCTGGCGGATCGTCTGCTCGATCACCCGCGGGCCGGCGAAGCCGATCAGCGCGCCCGGCTCGGCGATGTTGAGGTCGCCCAGCATGGCGAACGAGGCGGTCACGCCGCCGGTCGTGGGATCGGTCAGCACGGAG
>JAICSG010000376.1 GCA_025937035.1 Thermoanaerobaculia bacterium
ACCCCCTGGAAGCGCGGCGCCGCGCCCCGCCGGGCGGGGGTCAGCTCGTTCGGCTTCGGCGGCACCAACGCCCATGTGATCCTCGAGGAGGCGCCGGAGGCTCCGGCGCTATCGTCCCCGCCCGGCCGGCCGTGGCACCTCCTGGTCCTCTCGGCCAAGACGGGGGCGGCCCTGGCGGCGGCGGCCCGCAACCTGGCGGAGCACCTGCGGGAGCGCCCGGAGACCGACCTCGGCGACGCCGCCTTCACCCTGCTCGCCGGCCGCCAGGCCTTCGAGCACCGCCTGGCCCTGGTCTGCCGCGATGCCGCCAGCGCCGCGGCCCGCCTGGCCGGGCCCGACCCGGAGAGGGCGCTGAGCGCGGCGGAGGAGACCGGCGACCCCGAGGCCCGGCGGCTGGCCGCCGCCGGCCGGCGCTGGCTGGCCGGCCAGCCTCTCGACGCCATGGAGCTGTTTGCTGGCCAGGAGCGGCGGCGAATCCCGCTCCCCACCTACCCGTTCGAGCGCCACCGGTATTGGATCGAGCCGGTGGGGATCGAGCCGGTGGGGACCGGGCCGGCCGCCGGGGTCCAGTCCCTCCACGCCCGGCCGGACCTCGCGACCCCCTACGTGGCGCCCCGGAGCGACCTCGAGGAGCGGGTGGCCGCGGTCTGGCGCCAGGTGCTGGGCGTCGCCGAGGTGGGGGTCCACGACAGCTTCCTGGAGCTGGGAGGGGATTCGCTGCTGGCCACCCGGCTGATGTCGCGGCTGCGCGAGGAGCTGGCGGTCGAGCTGCCGATGGAGCGCCTGTTCGCGCAGCCGACCGTGGCGGCGGTGGCCGCCGCCGTGGTGGAGGCTCGGGCGCAGCAGGCCGGGGGGGAGGACCTCGCCCGGCTGCTGGCGGAGATCGGCGGCCTGTCCGACGAGGAGCTGGAACGCGAGCTGACGAGGAACGACGAGGAGGAGCTGCCTGTATGACGCGACGAGCGATCGTGACGCTGTTTCTGTCTCTGACCGGAGGCGCCGCCCTGGCGCAGGGGGTGCCGCCGGGAGAGCCGGCGCCGCCCCCGGAGGTTCCCGGGCAGTACGTGGCCGAGCCGCGGCGTTTCGACCAAGCGCCGGTCCTGGACGGGCGGCTCGACGATCCGGTCTGGCAGCAGGGGGCCCTGCTCAAGGACTTCGTACAGTACGACCCGCACCCCGGCCAACCGGCCACCGAGCCGACCGAGGTGCGGGTCGGCTACGACCGCTACAACCTCTACTTCGGCATCCGCTGCTTCGACTCCGAGCCGGCCAAGATCGTCAGTAAAGTGCGGGCCCACGACAGCGATCTCGGGTTCGAGGACTCGGTGCAGATCATCCTCGACACCTTCCACGACCGCAACAACGCCTTCCTGTTCAGCTTCAACCCCAGCGGCGCCAAGATCGAGGGGGAGGTGAGGCGGCAGGGGGAGGACATCAACTACGACTGGGACGGCATCTGGTACCTGGCCACGGCCCGCGACGACAAGGGGTGGACGGCGGAGGTGATGATTCCGTTCAAGACCCTGCGCTTCCCCGCGGGCGGGCCGCAGCTCTGGGGGTTCGACATCCGGCGGCTGGTCCCCCGCAAGCAGGAGGACTCCTGGTGGAAGCCCCTGCCGCGCGGCAACGGCGTGCTGGGCCGCTACAATCTCGCGCACTACGGCGAGCTGCGGGGGATGGAGGGGATCACCGCCGGCAGCCGCTTCCAGGCCGTGCCCTACGGGCTCGCGCGCGCCGACAGCCCGGACCAGCGGGATTCGAGCACCACCGCCCGGGTGGGAGGAGACCTCAAGGCCAATCTCTCCTCCAACCTGATCCTCGACCTGACGGTCAACACCGACTTCGCGGAGACCGAGTCGGACCTGCAGCAGGCGAACTTCAGCCGGGTCAAGCTCAACTACCCGGAGAAGCGCCCTTTCTTCCTGGAAGGGGCGAACACCTTCTACGTCGGCGACCGCGGGGAGCGCTACGGCGGGACCGAGCGGTTCTACCTGTTCTACAGCCGCCAGATCGGCCTGACCGAGGACGGTGTGCACGAGATCCCCATCCTGGGCGGCGCCAAGCTCACCGGCGAGGTGAACGGTCTGGGGATCGGCGTCCTCAACCTGACCACCCAGGAGTCCACCTTCCGCGGCAGCAACGGCCAGGAGGTCACCGAGCCGCGCACCAACTACTCGGTGGTGCGCCTCCGCCAGCACCTCTTCGGCAATTCCACCATCGGCTTCATGGGGCTGAACAAGGACCCCTCGACCGGCGACACCAACCGCGTCCTGGGGACGGACTGGAACCTGCTGCTCTCGCCCAAGCTCTCGTCGACGGGGTTCATCGCCCGCAGCTCGACGCCGGGCCTGAGCGGGGACGACCACGCGGCCTCCGCCGACCTGCTCTACAAGGGGGGGACGGTCCGCTTCTGGAGCGTGTTCTACGACATCGGGCGCAACTTCAACGACGAGATGGGGTTCGTCACCCGCACCGGGATCCGCCGCACCCAGAACGATCTCGCGTTCTTCTTCTTCCCCGACTGGGGGCGCCTGCACACCGTCATCTTCGTCAACGACCTCGACCACGTCGTCGAGGAGGGAGGACGGCTGCAGTCGCAGGTCTGGAAGACCGAGGCCTCCTTCGTGCTCAACAACTCCTCCGGCGTGGCGTTCCTGACCTACGACGACCTCGAGGTCCTGGACCAGCCGTTCGCCATCCATAAGGGAGTGGTCATCCCGCCCGGCACGTACCGCTTCCGCAACCTGTTCATCGGCGCGGCGACGAACTACAGCCTCCCCCTCGGCGCCACCTTCTGGTACGACAACGGCGAGTACTACAACGGCCGCCGGCTGCGCACCCTGATCCAGCCGCGCTGGAAACCTTTTCCGGGCCTGCAGATCGACGGCCAGTGGGATCGCACCCGGATCACCCTGCCGGAGGGGGACTTCACCACCATCATCTCGTGGATCGAGGCCATCTACGCCTTCTCGCCGACCCTGTCGAGCCGCGCGCTGGTGCAGTGGAACCGGGAGAACAACTTTCAGTCCGATCTGCTGCTCGACTGGACCTTCCGGCCGGGCTCGGACCTCTTCCTGATCTACAAGGGGGTCCGCGACCTCGACGAGCTGCGCCGCGACTCGGGCAACAGCCCCCTCGATCCGGGGCGGTCGTTCATCGTCAAGCTGCGCTATCAATTCGACTTCTGAGCGGGGGTCTCAGCAGGAGCTTTTTGTCATGATCGACCTCGAAGACGCGCTCAAGGGCCTCACTCCGCGGCAGCGGGACCTCCTCCTGCGGCGCCTGGGCAAGGCACCGGGCACCCGGCCGGAGGCCGCTCCCGACGGGATCGCGCGCCTGCCCCGCGGGCCCGAGGGGGAAGGGACGTTCCCCCCCTCCTTCGCCCAGCAGCGGCTCTGGTTCCTCGACCGGCTGGAGCCGGGGAGCGCGTCCTACAACCTCCCGGTGGTCATCGCCGCGTCGGGGCCGCTCGATGCCGCGGCCCTGGAGGCGAGCCTGCGCGCGATCGTCCGCCGGCACGAGGCCCTGCGCACCACCTTCGAGACCCGCGCGGAGGGGCCGGTCCAGGCCGTCCACCCCCGGATGGCGGTCCCGCTGCCGGCGGTCGACCTGCGCGCGCTGCCGGCCGGGGCCCGGGAAACGGAGGCCCTGCGGCTGGCCCGGGAGGAGGCGGAGCGCCCCTTCGACCTCGCCCGGGGCCCCCTGCTGCGGGCGGCCCTGGTGCGGCTCGGCCAGGAGGACTGGCGGATCCTCCTCACCCTGCACCACATCGTCAGCGACGGCTGGTCGATGGGCGTGCTCGTGCAGGAGATCGCCGCCCTCTACCCGGCGCTGCGGGCCGGCGAGTCCCCCCGGCTCCCCGAGCTGCCCATCCAGTACGCCGACTACGCCGTCTGGCAGCGGCAACGGCTCCAGGGGGAGCTGCTGGAGAGCCAGCTCGCCTTCTGGCGGCGGCGGCTGGCCGGGGCCCCCGTCCTGCAGCTCCCCACCGACCACCCCCGGCCCCCCGTGCAGCGCTTCCACGGCCGCCACCAGCACCGCCGGTTGGACGCCGGGCGGATCGCCCCCTTCCGGGCGCTCTGCCGGCGCGAGGGGGCCACCCTTTTCATGGGGATGCTGGCCGCCTTCCAGGCCCTGCTCGCCCGCCACGCCGGGGTGGACGACCTGGTGGTGGGGACGCCGGTGGCCGGCCGCGAGCGGCGCGAGACCGAGGGGCTGATCGGCTTCTTCCTCAACAGCCTCGCCCTGCGCGGCGACCTGACGGCCGACCCGCCCTTCCGCGAGCTCCTCGACCGCACCCGCCGCGCCACCCTGGAGGCCTTCGCCCACCAGGAGGTGCCGTTCGAGAAGCTGGTCGACGAGCTGCTGCCGGAGCGCAACCTGGGCCACGCGCCGCTCTTCCAGGTGATGCTCGTCCAGCAGAACGCCCCGGCGGAGCCGCTGCGGCTGGCCGGCGCCACCCTGGTGCCGGGGGACGTGGAGGGGAGCACCTCGAAATTCGATCTCACGCTCAACTTCCAGGAGACGCCGGGCGGCCTGACCTTGCGCTGGCTCTCCAACCGGGACCTCTTCGACGCCCCCACGATCGACCGGCTCTCGGAGCACCTGGTCCGGCTGCTGGAGGGGGCGGCGGCGGAGCCGGGGCTCCGTCTCTCGGAGCTGCCGCTGCTGACGGCGGCGGAGGAGCGGCAACTGGTGGAGTGGAACGACACGGCGGCGGCGATCTATCCAGCCAGCGCGGCCGAGCCCTGTCTGCCCGAGCTGATCGCCGCCCAGGTGGAGCGCGCGCCGGAGGCGGTGGCGGTGAGCTGCGAGGGGGAGGCGCTGAGCTACCGCGAGCTGTGGGCGGCGGCGGGCCGGCTGGCGGCCCGCCTGCGGGCCCTGGGCGTGGGACCGGAGGTGGTGGTGGGGGTCTGCGCCGAGCGCTCGCTGGAGCTGATGGTGGGCCTGCTGGCGGTGCTGCGGGCGGGCGGGGCCTACCTGCCGCTCGACCCGGACTATCCGGCCGACCG
>JAICSG010001151.1 GCA_025937035.1 Thermoanaerobaculia bacterium
GATCCGGTATATCTAGCTGGAGCCCCTGCCTGCCACCCGCTCCAAAATCTGATACAACCCCAGCTTGGGCATCCGCAGAAACCCATACCAGGCCGCGGCGGCGAGGGTCCCTTCGTTGAGCCACTCGCGCATCCAGTATTCGGCGTGGAGAGGGTCGCGCTGCTTGAGACCGGGGCCGTTCTCGATCGCCCAGCGACGGTTGTAGCGCTCGTGGACGCCGACCGGGGCGGAGAGGATCAGGGGCAGCCCCAGAGCGGAGAAGAAGGTCATCTCGCTCGGCTTGGTCCACAGGACGTCGGTGGCGGCGAGAATCGCGTTGAAGCGGGGGAAGTACTCCTCCAGATTGGCGGCGAGGAAGACCTCCACCCCGTTCCCCAGACGATCTTCGAGCCCCGCCTCGCGCACCCATTCCTGGAACTTGGCCGTAGCCCATCTCGACCGAGGTAACGATGGGCTGGCTCACCGGAGCGAGGCGAGGGTGACGTAACCCAGGAGCCTGAGCAGCGGATACTCCACGACGAGCAGCTTGGCGGCCGTTCCGCAGATCGTGCCGACCAGAGCGCCCGCGGCGACGTCCAGGGGGTAATGGGCTCCCAGGTAGACCCGGGAGACGCCGATGCCGACGGCCAGCGCCAGCAGGAGCGTGCCGAGCGGGCCCACCGCCTGGCCGGCGAAGGCCGCCGCGATGGCGAAGGCGACCGAGGTGTGGCCCGAGGGGAACGAGAAGACGTCCGGGTTCTCGACCAGCGCCGCGAAGCCGCCGATGCCGCGGCTCGGGCGCTTGCGGCGGCAGAGCCGCTTGAGCGGTTGGGAGAGCCCCAGCGCCAGGAACGCCGCGGTCCCCAGGAGCGCGCAGAGGCGGGGTCCGGCGCCGCCGGAGAAGCCCAACGCCAACCCCAGGAGCACCCAGCTCGCCGGGTCTCCCAGATGGGTGAGCCCCCGCATCAGACGGGTCATGAAGCGGGATTCCCAGCCCCTCACGAGAAGGAGCAGCTGCTCGTCGATCGAGAGCACCCGCCGCCAGACGGAGACGGGCTCGCTGCGCAGCGGGATCAAGCGACCTCCTCCGCCAGCTCACCCGTGGCCGGCTCAATCGTCCCAGCAGGGGTGAGAAGGCTCCCGGGACCGACCCGCAGGGGGTGGCCCCGCCAGCAGATGGTCCGCCGGAAGAGGCCGACCGTCCAGACGCCCGCGATCATCAGATCCTTGACCGGGATCCAGAGGAGCGAGCGGAGCGGCAGGGGCTCGCCGCGGAGCCGCCAGGAGAGGAGGGTATCGGCCGCGATTTTGACCGCGACGCCAGTGAGGGCCGCCAGGGCCATCCTCCCGCCGCCGGCCAGCGCCAGGGCGAGCAGGAAGGGGATGGGATTGAGCAGCGGCTCGCCGAAGTAGGCCGGGGAGATGCGGCGCCGCATCTGCGACCAGCGCAGGTGGCGCTCGAAGAACTTGGCCGTGGTCCGCCGCTCCTGGATCACCGGCAGGACGTGCGCCGACAGCGCCACCCCCAACCCGGCGCGGTGAAAGGCCTGCCCCAGGACGTAGTCCTCGGCCAGGATGTCCTTGACCGCCTCCCAGCCGCCCAGCGCGGCGAGGTCGCCGCGGCGGAAGAGCATCGACTTGCCGACCACACACGGCTGGTGGACGAGCTGGGCGGTGGCGACCGAGGCGGCCACGAACGAATTGAGGTGCAGGTTGTCGAACAGGGCGCCGAGGCTCTGCTCGCCGGTGCCGGCGAAGACGTTCGACACCAGTCCTACCC
>JAICSG010000947.1 GCA_025937035.1 Thermoanaerobaculia bacterium
AGTCGCCGTGCTGGCCTTCGCCCGCCGGACCGCGCCGCCGCGATGGCTGGGGTTCTTCACCTGCGTGCTCGACGTCAGCATCCTGAGCGCGGTGAGCGTGGCCATGATCCTCTCCGGCCAGGCCCTCGCGGTCACCAACGGCCGGACCCTGTTCAGCGTCTACTTCCTGGCCCTGGCGTTCACCTGTCTGCGGCAGGACGCCCGGATGTGCGTCGCCGCCGGGCTCTCCGCGATGGCCGAGTACGGCGCCCTCGTCGTCTGGGCGGTGGCGCGGAGCGAGGCCCTGGGCCTCCCCCTGTTCAGCCCGACCTACGGCACCTTCCGCTGGGACAACCAGATCATCCGCCTGGCGATCCTCGGCATCGCCACCGCGATCAATGTCGCCATCGTGCACCAGAGCCGCGACCTGCGCCGGCAGCGGGATCAGGCCGAGGAAGCCAGCCACTCCAAGAGCGAGTTTCTGGCCAACATGAGCCATGAGATCCGCACCCCTCTGAACGCGGTGATGGGGATGATGAGCCTCCTCTATGAGACCCCCCTCTCGCCGGACCAGCGGGAGTACGTGACGACGGCCCGCAGCAGCGGCGCGGCGCTGCTGGCGGTGATCAACGACATCCTGGACATCTCGAAGATCGAGGCCGGCAAGCTGGAGGTCGAGCTCAACCCCTTCGTCCTGCGCGAATGCCTGGAGGAGATCGTGGGGATCCTGACCTCCAAGGCGCAGGCCAAGGGGCTGGCCCTCCACCTCCGGATGGCGGACGGCGTCCCGGCGGCCATCGAGAGCGACGCCGCCCGCCTGCGCCAGATCCTGGTCAACCTGCTGGACAACGCCATCAAGTTCACGCCGCGCGGCGAGGTGAGGCTGGAGGTCGCGCCCGGGCCGGAGCGGGACGGCCTCGCCGAGCTCCGCTTCGCCGTGCGCGACACCGGGATCGGCATTCCGGCCGACCGCCTGGAGCGCCTGTTCAAGCCGTTCAGCCAGGCCGACTCCTCGATGTCGCGCCTCTACGGCGGCACCGGTCTGGGGCTGGTGATCAGCCAGCGTCTGGCCGGGCTCCTGGGCGGCCGGATGTGGGTGGAGAGCACGCCGGGCCAGGGCTCGTCCTTCTTCTTCACCTTACGCGGCCGTCCCGCCCTGTCGCTCCCCTCCCGGTATACCCCGGAGGCCGAGCATCTCGCGGGCCCCCGGCTGGCAGAGCGCCTCCCCCTGCGCATCCTGCTGGCGGAGGACAATTCGATCAATCAGCGCGTGGGCCTGCTGCTGCTCGAGCGGATGGGCTACATCGCGGACGTGGCAGGGAACGGGATCGAGGCTCTGGAGGCGCTGCGCCGGCAGCCCTACGACCTGGTCCTGATGGATGTCCAGATGCCTTTCATGGACGGCCTGGAGGCGGCGCGCCGCATCCGCGCCGAGCTCCCGGCCGAGCGCCAGCCGCGCATCGTCGCGCTCACGGCGAACGTCCTGCGCGAGCAGCGCGAAGCCTGTCTCGCCGCGGGGATGGACGACTTCGTGCAGAAGCCGATCGTCCTGGCGGACCTGCGGGCGGCGATCTCCCGGTGCGGCGGCCTGGAGACGGCCGAGGCGGAGCGCCCCTCCGCTCCGCCGCCGGCCCCGGGCTCATCCCCGCTCGATGAGGCGCGCCTCGCCAGCCTGCGGCGTCTCGGGGATTCGACCGGCAAGCCCCTCATCCAAAGCCTCATCGAGACCTATCTGGCCGAGACGCCGCGCCGACTCGAGCGCATGCGGGAGGCGGTGGAGCGGACCGACGCGGCGGACCTGACCTTCGTGGCCCACAGCCTCAAGGGGATCAGCGCGCAGATCGGCGTGGTGCGCGTGGCCGAGCTCAGCGCCGAGATCGAGCGGCTGGGCCGGGAGGCCGAGCTCGCAGGCGCCACCGCCCTTCTCGCCCAGCTCGAACGCGAGGTCGGACGCGCCCTGCCGCTCCTCGAGCGGGAGCGGTCGGCGCCGCTCCACCCGGCGCGGTGACCGGGTGAAGCGGATCGTTGAGCGCTACTCGTCAGATTTGGCGTCCTCGGTCCGTTGACCCTCATCACCCCGGCCCTCTTCTCCCCGCCTCCCCCCACCTGACGGGAGAAGAGGGAGAAGGACCGTGAAGAAAGGGGGTTGAGCCCCTCTCTCCCATCAGGTGGGGGGGAGGCGGGGAGAAGAGGGGTTGGGGAGTGAGGGTCAGCCCCAAAGGGGCGGCACTCTCAGCTCAACGCCTCCCGCTCTTACTTCTTCTTCACCACCGCGCACTCGCCGAGATGGG
>JAICSG010000641.1 GCA_025937035.1 Thermoanaerobaculia bacterium
CGGAGTAGAGGAACGCCGCGCCCGTGCCCACGGCCACGAGGGTGTTCATGTCCGCCGAGTGGTGGCGGAAGCCGGACCAGGCTCGGACGTAGAAGTGCCGGCCGGCCCAGGCCATCACGCCGACCGTGAGCGCCAGCAGGGTATAGGAGAGAATAGCGGGCGGAATCCGGTACAGCCAGGGGAGCGCGGCCCGCAGGGCGGGGGTGAGCGACTCCATGGCCCAGCGCATGAACGGATCGGCCACCGGGCCCTGATGGATCAAATGGGCGCCGGAGCCCATCAGGGGCATCGAGACGATCATCGCCAGGACGCCCACCGCGCCGCTCGCCAGGGCCTTCCGGCGCAGGGCGCGGAATTCCTCCTCGTTGGCGCGGTCGCGGGCCTCCTGCTCCTCGAAGGCGGTCTGCTCGGGGCGCGGCATCTCGGCCTCATAGCCGGTGTCGCGGATCGCCTCGACCAGCGCCTCCGGACGGGTGACGGCCGGATCGTAGGTCACGGCCGCGTTCTTCATCATCAGATTGACCGAGGCGTCGAGCACGCCGGGCTGCCGCTGGAGCGCCTTCTGGACGCTCGCCTGACAGGCGGCGCAGGTCATCCCCTGGACGGGGATGTCGACCTTCGCGCCCGCGGCCGTCCGCGTGCCAATCTCCGTAGCCATGTCATGCCTCCACGATGAGCTTGCCGTGCAGCATGCTCATTCCACACGTGATCTCGAACGCCCCCGCCTTCTCGGGCGTCAGCTCGACGGGCGTCTTCTGGAAGGCGGGGAGGAACTTGCGGATGCCGAAGTCGGGGATCACGACCTCCTCCGAGCAACTGGAGGTCTCGCGGCGGTCGAAGATCAGGCGCACGGGGGTGCCCCGCTTCACCTTCACCTCGGCGGGCTCGTAGCCCCCCTGGACGGTGATCGTGACCTCCTGCGCGCCCCCGGCCCCGGCCGACGCCGTGGCCGCGGAGCGCTTCGCCAGGAAGAAATACCAGTTCACCCAGGCGATGGCCGCGGCCCCCAGGAGAATGGCCGCCCAGGCCCCGGGAGTCATGCGACCCTCTCGGCCCCCTGAACGGGGTGGGCCGTGTAGCCGGCGTCGTCGATCGCCTCGCGGATCTTCGCGAAGGGGGTCTTCTCCGGATCGTAGGTGACGTCGGCCGCGCCGACCTCCACCCGGTTGACGTGGACTCCGTCGAGCTGCTTCAGGGTCTTCTCAACGCGGGCCACGCAGTGCCCGCAGCTCATGCCGTCGATCTTGAGGGTCAGGTGTTCCATGGGATTCATCTCCTCTTCACTGCTTAGAACAATATACCCCCCCTCCCTATTCCGTCGCCACCCCGGAGGAGGGGGAAAAATTCCTGTCTCACGGGGCGGTGAAGGAGGGAGTAGAATGCCGGAGAATTCGAGGATGACCATGCCGAAACGCCTGCTCCCTCTCGCCCTCGCCTCCCTGCTCCTGCCCGCCGCCGGATGGGCGCAGGACAGCCAGCCACCGCCGTCCACGGATTCCAAGCCGGCCGAGGCGCAGCCCGCGCAAGAGTCCGAGAAGAAACCGCCGGAGAAGAAGCCGGACGCGTTCCAGTACTTCTTCGGCAAGAAGAGGGACGAGAAGAAGAAGGCGCCGGAGGCTCAGAAGCCTCCGGAGGCGGCGAAGCCGGCCCCCGCTCCAAAGGCGCCTGAAACCAAAGCGCCCGAGGCGAAGGCTCCGGCGGCGCCCGCGGAGCAGCCCGCTCCGGCTCCCGAGGCGGCCCCTGAGAAGCCCATGCCGCCGGCCGAGCCCGCTCCGGCTCCCGCTCCCGCTTTGGAGGTTCGCCCCGAGCCGCCCGCGGTCGCCGCTCCGCAGACCTCTCCGCCGGTCCTGGCACCGGCCCCCGCCCCGGAAGAGCCCAAGGTGGATGCCTTCAAGTACTTCTTCGGCCATGCCACGGAGCCGCTCCCCGCAGCCAGGAAAGAGGAGGGGCCGAAGAAGCCGGTCACGGCCTTCGAGTACTTCTTCGGGAAGAACGGCAAGGCGGACGAGCCCGAGCCGAAGAGCCCGCCGCAATAGGGCAGCACGGACGAACACGGACGTTCAAGGACGGCACGGACGATGTAGGGGCGGCCCTATGTGGCCGCCCTGGGGTGGGGGTGCTCGTCCTTTCCTGCTAGCATCCCCGCCCGGCACTACCGAGGAGGAGCCCATGCTCACCGCCCGTGTCTCCCTGCTCGCCCTGCTCCTGACTACCGCCGCCTTCGCCGCCCCGCCCCGCCCCCTGGATCTGGCGGTGGACGCCACGGACGCTCCGCGCGGGGTGTTCCACTCCCGGATGGTGATCCCGGCCTCTCCGGGGCCGCTGACGCTGGCCTATCCGAAATGGGTGCAGGGGGAGCACGCGCCCAGCGGTCCCATCATGCAGGTGGCCGGATTCACGGTGTCGGCGAACGGCAAGGCCCTCCCCTGGCGGCGCGATCCCCTGGAGATGTTCCTGGTGAAGGTCGAGGTGCCGGCCGGAGCGCGCGAGGTGGAGGTGACCCTCGACTACCTCTCGCCGCCGGAGGACATCAACGGCCTCGGCTACGGCGAGACCCCCAACGCCACGCCCCACCTGCTGATCGTCGACTGGCACGATCTCCTGGTCTATCCACTGGGGACGGACATCCAGGAGATCCCCGTGCGCGCGACCCTGCGCCTGCCCGCGGAGTGGAAGTACGACACAGCTCTTCAGGGGGAGAAGGGCGCGGGCGGGAACGGCGAGCTGTCCTTCGCCCAGACCAGCCTCTATACCCTGATCGACTCGCCGGTGCTCGCGGGGGAGATCTTCCAGACGGTGAAGCTCGGCCCGGAGGAGGCGCCGGTCTACCTCAGCATGGCCGCCGATCGCCAATCCTCGCTCGCGGTCTCCGACGAGCGGATGGCCGCCTACCGGCGGGTGCCGGCTGAGGCCCTGGAGCTCTTCGGGGCGCGCCACTACCACGAGTACCACTGGCTGCTCGCCCTGAGCGACACCCTCGATCACAACGGCCTGGAGCACCACCAGTCGAGCGACGACCGCGGGCCGGCGGACATGTTCTCGGACGACGCCGAGCTGGTGCGCCAGGGGACCCTGCTGCCGCACGAGTACATCCACTCCTGGAACGGCAAGTACCGCCGCCCGGCGGGCTTGGCCACGCGCGACTCCCAGCAGACCCTGGACACGGAGCTGCTCTGGGTCTACGAGGGGCTGACCCGCTATCTGGGGGACTTCCTGCTGACCTCGCGGAGCGGCATCCGGACCCCGGAGATGACCCGCGACTACATCGCCTGGGTGGCCGCCAACGCGGACCACAACCGTCCCGGCCGGAATTGGCGGCCGCTCGCGGACACCGCGGTCTCGGCGCAGATCCTCTCCGGCCTGCCCACCCCCTGGACCGCCTAC
>JAICSG010000309.1 GCA_025937035.1 Thermoanaerobaculia bacterium
AGGGGAAATTCACCGACCTGATCAAGCGGGAGCTGGTCGACGTCCGCGAGGACGGCTCCTTCCGCATGAACATGGATTACTTCGGCTATCTCGACGGCCTGGCGATGACGAACGACCGGTTCGCCAAGCTCTTCGGGGGGCCGCCCCGGCCGCCGGAGTCGCCCATCACCCAGCGGGAGATGGACCTCGCCAAGTCGATCCAGGAGGTCACCGAGGAGATCGTCCTCAAGCTGGCCCGCCACGCCCGCGAGATCACCGGCAAGCGCAACCTCTGCATGGCCGGCGGCGTGGCCCTCAACTGCGTGGCCAACGGGGTGCTGCTGCGCGCGGGGATCTTCGACGACCTCTGGATCCAGCCCGCGGCCGGAGACGCCGGCGGGGCCCTGGGCGCGCCGCTGGCGGTCTGGCACAACGCCATGAACAAGCCGCGCACGGTCGGCCGTACGAGCAGCGGCAAGCCGAAGGACGCCATGCAGGGGGCGCTGCTCGGCCCCGAATTCGGCCGGGCCCAGATCAAGGAGTTCCTCGACGCTCAAGGGTACCCCTACGAGGAGCTCTCGGACGAGGAGTGGGCGGGGCGGATCGCCGGCATCATCGCCGGGGAGAACGTCATCGGCCTCTGCCAGGGGCGGATGGAGTTCGGGCCGCGGGCGCTGGGGGGGCGGTCGATCATCGGCGACGCCCGCAGCCCCAAGATGCAGTCGGTGATGAACCTGAAGATCAAGTACCGGGAGAGCTTCCGGCCGTTCGCCCCGAGCGTGCTGGAGGAGCGGGTGTCGGACTACTTCGAGCTCGACCGCCCGAGCCCGTACATGCTGCTGGTGGCGGACGTGGTCGAGCGCCGGCGCATTCCGAAGCGGGGGGACGAGCGCAACCTGCCCTTGACCGAGTGGGTCAACCGGCCGCGCTCGGACGTCCCCGCCATCACCCACGTCGACTACTCGGCGCGCATCCAGACGGTGGGGGAGGAGAGCCCGCGCTACCACGCGATCCTTCAGGAGTTCGAGAAGCTCACCGGCTACGGGGTGATCGTCAACACCAGCTTCAACGTGCGGGGCGAGCCGATCGTCTGCACGCCCGAGGACGCCTACCGCTGCTTCATGCGCACCGAGATGGACTATCTGGTGCTCGGCCCCTTCCTGCTGGAGAAGAAAGCCCAGCCCAAGCTGGAGGAGAAGGGGGACTGGCGGCAGGAATTCCAGCTAGACTAGAGAGAAGGCAGGAAACAAACCATGCGCAAGGTCCGCTATTTCGGCTCCATCCTGGGTGAGATCGTCCAGTTCGCCAGGCAGAACAAGGTCTACTGGATCGTCCCCCTGGTGCTCATCCTGGGTCTGGTCATCCTCCTGGTCGTCACCAGCCAGGCCACGGCGCCGTTCATCTATACGCTGTTCTAGGGGCCGCCTCTCCATCCGGAGTGTCGGCGCCTGCGCACGGGCGCCTACTCCCCCACGAGCGCGAGCGCCTTGTCGGCGACCGCTTTCGAGAGGTACATGCCCCGCGCGATCAGATCTCGGACGATCGGCCGGGCCAGCGGGATCATTCCCTGACGTTTGGCCCGCAGGATGATCCCAAGGGTGCCGATGAACGGAATCCCGTGCCATTGAGCATAGGACCTCCCCCTCTGGTCATCGAGAACGGCAATGGTTCCCGGACGGGACAGAGCCCAAGCGAGCACCGAGGCTTCTCCCTTTCCGAGATCCCAGGCCAGAAGCGTTTCCGGAATGGAGGGCGACGGAACAACGGAGAGCCATGGAGCCGCCTGGACATCCCGCAGAACGGCGTCATCCTTGGCCCGAATCTCGTCCCGAACAGGCTCAGGGATGAGGAAGACAGGCGCCAGGGCTTTGAGGATGGGAAGGTTGCCGGTCCGGGCGAGGTAGATCAAAGGCGAGGCGTCGACTGCCGGCGCCTCAGCCAATCTCGATCTCCCGCTTCAGCTCGTCAAAATCCACCTGAAAGACGTCGATCTTCCGCGCGGCGAGCTCGTCGATGAAGTCCGCCCGGGGAATGCCCGCGATCTCCGCCGCCCTTCCCTGAGAGACCAGCCCACGCCGGAACCAGTCGATCGCGGCGGCCAGCCGTACATCCTTCTCCACCTCGCTGGGGGACTTCCGAAGCGCTGAGAGCGCTCCTTCGGGAACCTCGATCGTCAACGTCGCCATTACCACCTCCGGCTCCTATTGTAGACCCAGGCCGTGGTTGCGTCCCCCCTCTCCAAGGCTCGCCAGCCGGTTGCCGCAGCGTCCCACACTTGCCGTCCCCTCGCCCTTGGGACACAATAGCCGCGCGATGCGTCGTTTCAAACCGGTTCATGGTGTGCTGATCGTCCTCGCCGTCCTGGGCGTGATCTGGGGGGCCGAGGTGGCGCTGGAGGGCCGGCTCAACTCGTCCGGGTTCCAGAAGGTGTCGCCCGACCGCGGGCAGGTGCGGATCAACGTGGCGGATCTGAAGCCGCAGGAGGTCCGTTTCTTCCAGTTCCTCAACGCCGGCAACCAGGAGGTGCACTTCTTCGTGGGGCGCGACAAGGAGGGGCAGCTTCAGGTCGCCTTCGACGCCAACGAGCAGTGCGCCAAGTTCAAGCGGGGCTATCGCCACGAGGGGGAGTGGATGGTCTGCAACAAGTGCGACAAGGCCTTCCGCCTCACCGGCATCAACTCCGGGGGCGAGGGGTGCTCGCCCATCCCGGTCCAGCACCAAGTCGCGGGCTCGGAGCTGGTCCTCGCCGAATCCGACATCCTCCGGGGGTGGCGGCTGTTCCATTGACGGCCGTTATCGCTTGAGACAACTGACGTGAAATCAGCGCTTTGACGGCCAGCCCGCGATGTTGTATCTTCGCCCGGTCCGGAAAGGTTAGCCAATGTGTGCAGACTTCGTGCTTTACGAGGAGGAATTCAAGCACCTTGAGGAGGCCCTGCGCCGTCTGCGCCAGGAGGCCAACGCCAAGGCCGTCTTCCTGATCGACAAGAACGGCCAGCAGATCGCCTCGGCGGGGGAGATCGAGCAGTTCGACACCACCTCGCTCGCGTCGCTGACGGCCGGCAACGTGGCCGCCACCGACGGTCTGGCCAAGCTGATCGGGGAGCGGGAGTTCTCGGTGCTGTTCCATGAGGGTCAGCAGGACCACATCCACATCTCCATCGTCGCCAAACGCGCCATCCTGGTCGTCATCTTCGACGACCGCTCCTCGCTCGGTCTCGTCCGCCTGCGGGTCAAACGGGCCAGCGTGGATCTCGAGAAGATCTTCGAGGTGATGCTGCAGAAGGGCGAAAAGGGAGCCCAAGGGTCGATCCACGCGAGCCCGTTCTCCGAGATCACCGACGACGACATCGACGCGCTCTTCGGCGAGTAGGCGCGGAGCGCGACGCCCGCCGGCGGCGGACCGGCGCCTGATGAGGCACGGAAGACGATGACTTTTATCAATTACGCCAGCAAAGAGATCAACTGCAAGATCGTCTACTATGGTCCCGGCCTGTGTGGGAAGACGACCAATCTGCAGTACATCTACAACAAGACCGCCCCCGAGTCGAAGGGCAAGATGATCTCCCTGGCGACCGAAGCCGACCGGACGCTCTTCTTCGACTTCCTGCCGCTCGACCTCGGGAGCATCCGCGGCTTCACCACCCGCTTCCATCTCTACACCGTCCCCGGCCAGGTCTTCTACGACGCCAGCCGCAAGCTGATCCTCAAGGGGGTCGACGGCGTGGTCTTCGTGGCGGACAGCCAGGAGGCGCGGATGGAGGCGAACATCGAGTCGATCCGCAACCTGGAACAAAACTTGAAGGAGCACGGGTTCGACCTGGCGACGATCCCCTACGCCTTGCAGTTCAACAAGCGGGATCTCCCGAGCGTGGTACCGGTCGAAGAGATGTATCGCACGCTCAATTACAAGCGCGAGCCCACCTTTGAAGCGGTGGCGACGACGGGGGTCGGCGTCTTCGACACCCTGAAGTCGGTCGCGAAGCAGATCCTGATCGAGCTGAAGAAGCGCTAGCGAAAGGGAGCCATGGCCAAGGCCGCTGCCAAGAAGACTCCAGCGAAATCCGAATCCAAGGCCGCCGCACCGGTCCGGCCTTCGGACGCCGATCCCGCCCTCGACGCCCTCAGCGAGGGTCTCGCCGCCCTCCAGGGGAAGGACTGGGCGAAGGCCGTCGAGCGGTTCGAGGCGGCGGTCCGGGAGAGCGACCGGCCCGAGGTGCGGGACCGGGCCCGCCAGTATCTGATGGCGAGCCGCCAGAAGGCTCAGGGAGCCGAGGGGGAGAAGCCGGCGAAGGGCGCCGAGCCCGACCCCTACCTCCAGGCCGTCTATGAGAAGAACCGGGGCAACCTCCAGGAAGCCCTGGAGATCAGCCGCAAGGGCGGGCGGGACCAGAAGGACGAGCGCTTCGCCTATCTGACGGCCTCGGTCCATGCGATCGAGGGCCGGTGGGACGAGGCGACTCAGGCGCTCAACAAGGCGATCGAGCTGAACCCCAAGAATCGCGTCCATGCCTTCCACGACCCCGATTTCGCCGAGCTCCGCAAGAACCGTGACCTCCGCCCCCTCTTCGGCCTCTCCTGAGCCGGAGAGGGCCCTGGTGGCGATCGGCGGAGGCACCGGCCTCTCCGCCCTCCTGCGCGGCCTGAAAGCTCACGTCGGCAGCGAGCGGCTCGGCCAGCTCACCGGCGTAGTCACCGTCACTGACGACGGCGGCTCCTCCGGCCGGCTGCGCAAGGAGTTCGGCGTGCTGCCCCCCGGGGACATCCGCAACTGCATCGCCGCCTTGGCCGATGACGAGGACCTGCTGACCCGCCTCTTCCAGTACCGCTTCCCGAACGGCGGCGGGCTGCTCGGCCACTCCTTCGGCAACCTGTTCCTCACCGCGCTCACCGGTATCACGGGGGATTTCCACCAGGCGATCCTCACCGCCGAGTCGGTGCTCTCGGTGCGCGGCAAGATCTTCCCCGCCACCCTCACCGACGTGCGCCTGCGCGGCCGGGGGGTCTCGGGGCGGATCTACGAGGGGGAGTCGGCGATCGGCCTCTCGGGCGAGGAGCTGGCGGCGGTGGAGCTCGATCCGGCCAGCCCGCCGGCCTTCCCGCAGGCGGTGGCGGCGCTGGAGAGGGCGGACCTGGTCCTGCTCGGCCCCGGCTCGCTCTACACCTCGATCCTCCCCAACCTGCTGATCCCCGGCATCCGCCAGGCGCTGGTGAAGACCCGGGCGCGGGTGGTGCTGCTGCTCAACCTGATGACCCAGCCCGGCGAGACCGACGGCATGATGGGGATCGACCACCTGCGGGCCCTGGTGCGGCAGGCCGGCGAGGGGATCATCGACGCGGTGCTGGTCAATGCCACGCCGATCCCGCCGGCGTCGGTCGACCACTACGCCGAGACCGGCTCCGAGCCGGTCGCCGTCAACCGCGCCGCCCTGGAGGCGATGGGGGTCGAGGTCCACGAGGCCGACCTGCTGGCGGCGGACGGGGATCTGATCCGGCATGATTCGGAAAAATTGGCGAGGGCGGTGCTGGAGCTGACGGAGCGTGCCGCCCCTTCGGGGCTGACCCTCACTCCCCAACCCCTCTCTCCCC
>JAICSG010000428.1 GCA_025937035.1 Thermoanaerobaculia bacterium
GAGGTGGTGGGCCGTGCGGTAGAGCTCCCAGACGGGATCGATCACGTGGTTGTCGTGGGTGTCGATGATGTACTTCGTGTAGTGCGGGTGGCCGGCCAGGTGGAACTGGACGATCCGCTCGTGGGGGAGGGAGCGGATGAAGCGGTCCGGGTCCATGTCGTGGTTGAAGCTCGACACGTAGACGTTGTTGACGTCGAGCAGCAGGCCGCAGTCGGCCTCCTCGGCCATGCGGGTGACGAACTCCCATTCGTCCATGGTCGAGTCCTGGAAGGTGATGTAGGAGCTGGGGTTCTCCAGCACGAACGGCCGTTCGAGGACGTCCTGGAGGGCGCGGACTTTCTGCACCACGGGGCGCAGGGTCTCCTCGGTGAACGGCACCGGCAGCAGGTCGTGGGTGTTGTGGCCGAGCACCCCCGTCCAGCAGATATGGTCGGAGATCCACTTCGCGCCGGTCTCCCTGGCCAGCCGCTTGAGCTTGCCAAGGTACTCGAAGTCGAGCGGATCGGTCGAGCCGATCGAGAGCGACACCCCGTGCATGACGATGGGATAGCGCTCGGCGATCTGCTGGAGCACGTAGCGCGGGCGCCCCTGCGAGTCGATGAAGTTCTCGCTGATCACCTCGAACCAGTCCACCTCCGGCTGGTTCTTCAGGATGTAGTCGAAATGGGTGGACCGCAGGCCCACTCCGAGGCCGAGGTTGGCGTGTCCGAGGCGGGGTGGGGTCATGCGTCAGCTCCTCGAAGGATGCAGGAGCGGCCCCAGGCGGGACCGCCCCACGGAGATCGCGGTTCTTACTTGCTGCAGGCGGCCGGAGCGGCGCCGAACTTCTTGCCGGCCTTCTTCATCGAGGCCTCGTAGTGCTTGCGGGCTTTCGTCCAGTTGTCGCCCTTGATCGGAACGGCGCAGGAGCCCTTGCCCTTGCAGGAGTTGTCGGCGGTGCCGCCCTGGCCCTTGCAGGCGTTCTGGCCGTTGCAGCCGTGGGCCTCGGTGGTGGCGCAGGCGCCCTGGCCGGCGCAGGCGTTGTCGCCGGTGCCGCCCTGGCCCTTGCAGGCGTTCAGGCCGCAGCAGGCGTGGGCGTCGGCCTTGGCGGCGCCTTCCATCTTCTTCTCGTCCGCCGACAGCAGGCTGCTGCCCAGCATCGAGCCCGCCACCACGCCGCCGAAGGCGGCGATGGCCAGCTTCCCGAAGTCTCTCCGGCTGACGTTTTCATCCAGCTTCTTCATCTCGCAGTCTCCTCTGAAATGAGATTCGGTTCAAAACCGCTCCGGGGCCTCACGGCGAGCGCCCCGGCGAAAACCCTGATCCAGGAATACGCCAGGAAACAGACCTGCCGTTCAACGTCCATGGGCTTCGAGCGCCCGAGAGTCTACTCCTAAGTACGCGACGGAGGGAAGAAAGGATGGGTCACCACCGCATCCTGTACAGCATCCAATAGACGACCACTCCGGTCACGGATACGTACAGCCAGATGGGGAGGGTCCAGCGGGCGAGCCGCTTGTGCTGGGGGTAGCGGCGGCGCCAGGCGCGGGCCACGGTGATGCCGGCCAGGAAGGGCACCGCCGCCGCCAGCACGGTGTGGGTGGCGAGGATGGTCAGGTAGAGGGTCCGCGGCGCCCCCGTGCCGGGAAAGCGGACGCTGCCCACCTGGGCGTGATAGATCAGGTAGGAGGTCAGGAAGAGGACCGAGCAGGCGAGCGCGGCGGTCATCACGTTGCGGTGGGCGGTCCGGTGCCCCCGCCGGATCAGCGCGTAGCCGGTCATCAGGAGGATGGCGGCGAGGGCGTTCAGGGTCGCGTTGACCGCGGGCAGGTCGTGGACGCCGGGCATGGCGGGGGGATTCTAGCCGGATCGCCCCCCCGTCGGGAGAAGGTGATAGCGTTTCCCCCGGTTTTAGGAGGTTGATCAGGATGCGGAGGATCGTGATGACTCAGAAGCTCCATCTTGGCGCGTGTGGATTCGCGACGGTCCTGACGGCAGGTCTCCTGCTCGGCGCCGCGGTATTCTCCCAGGAGGCATTCTCCCAGGAAAAAGCCGCCCAGCAGCCGCCCCCCGCCGGGCACCAGCACGGGGGCATCGGATTCGGCCTCGGGGAGGGGCCGCAGCACAAGCCCAACCTGCCCATCGGGCCCCACGTCTTCTACTTCCCCGCCTACGACGAGGGGGTGGCGGCCCTGCCCGCCCGCAAGGCCGCCCAGCTCGCCGCCGCCAGGCAGATCTCCGTCTTCCACGGCTTCCAATTCACCGACCGCCGGCCGGAGAGCGGCATCACCTTCCGCCACCAGGGGACGGACGACAGCGGGATCTACTACAAGGCGGTCCACTACGACCACGGCAACGGGGTCGCGGTGGCCGACGTGGACGGCGACGGGCTGCTCGACATCTACTTCGTCACCCAACTCGGCGAGAACCAGCTCTGGAAGAACCTGGGCCACGGCAAATTCCGCAACATCACGGCGGAGGCGGGGGTGGGGCTCAAGGACCAGATCAGCGTCGCGGCGTCCTTCGCGGACGTGGACAACGACGGCCATCCGGACCTCTTCGTCACCACCGTCCGCCACGGCAACCACCTGTTCCTGAACGACGGCAAGGGGCACTTCAAGGACGTCACCAAGGAGGCCGGGCTCGACTACGTGGGCCACTCCTCGGGGGCGGTCTTCTTCGACTATGACAAGGACGGCCTCCTCGACCTCTTCCTGGTCAACGTCGGCCGCTACACCTCCAACGAGGTCGGCCGGGGCGGCTATTACGTGGGCCTCCCCGACGCCTTCCAGGGGCACCTCCACCCGGACCGGACCGAGACCAGCATCCTGTACAGGAATCTGGGCAATCATCGCTTCAAGGACGTCTCCAAGGAGGTGGGCCTCCAGGACGGGAGCTGGAGCGGCGACGCCACGGTGGCCGACTTCAACGAGGACGGCTGGCCCGATCTCTACGTGCTCAACATGCAGGGGGACGACCACTTCTATCTGAACGAGCAGGGGAAGCGGTTCGTGGACGCCACGGAGAAGTACTTCCCCAAGACCTCCTGGGGGGCGATGGGGGTCAAGGTCTTCGACTACGACAACGACGGCCGGCCCGACATCATCACCACCGACATGCACTCGGACATGAGCAAGGAGGTGGCCCCGAGCGAGGAGAAGAAGAAGTCCGACATGCAGTGGTCGGACGCCGACCTCCAGGGGGGCGCCAACAACATCTTCGGCAACTCGCTCTACCACAACCTCGGAGGGGGCAGATTCGCGGAGGTCTCGGACGCCATGGGCGTCGAGGACTACTGGCCCTGGGGCCTGAGCACCGGCGACCTCAACGCCGACGGCTGGCAGGACGTCTTCATCACCGCCAGCATGAACTTCCCGTTCCGCTACGGCATCAACTCCCTGCTGCTGAACGACCGGGGGAAGATCTTCCGCGACAGCGAATTCATCCTGGGGGTCGAGCCGCGCCGCGGCGGGCGGACCCATGCGCAGATCGCCGAGGTGGACTGCGACGGCGAGGATCAGCGGAGCGCGGTCTGCAAGGGCCGTTCTGGAAAGGTGAAGCTGATGAGCGCCCTGGGCTCGCGGTCCTCGGTGATCTTCGACCTCGACAACGACGGCGACCTCGACATCGTGACCAACGACTTCAACACCGAGCCGATGGTCCTGATCAGCGACCTGGCCCAGAAGAAGCCCAACCTGCGCTATCTGAAGGTGCGGCTGCGGGGGACGGCCTCGAACCGCGACGGCCTCGGCGCCAGGGTCCAGGTGAAGGCCGGCGGGCAGACTTTCACCCAGTGGAACGACGGCAAGTCGGGCTACCTCTCGCAGAGCTCGATGCCGCTCTACTTCGGCCTCGGGGAGGCCCAGAAGGTCGATTCGATCGAGGTCACCTGGCCCTCCGGCCGCAAGCAGACGGTGGCCGCGCCGAAGGTGAACGGGGAGATCGAGATCGTGGAGAAGTAGGGGCCCGGGCGGGGCCTACTCGTTCGGCCCCGCCTTGAGCACCGCCAGGAAGGCCTCCTGGGGGATCTCGACCGAGCCCACCATCTTCATGCGCTTCTTGCCTTCCTTCTGCTTCTCCAGCAGCTTCCGCTTGCGCGAGATGTCGCCGCCGTAGCACTTGGCGGTGACGTCCTTGCGGAAGGCGTTGATCGTCGCGCGGGCGATGATGTTGCCGCCGATGGCCCCCTGGATGGCGATCTTGAAGTTCTGCCGCGGGATGGTCTCGGCCAGACGCTCGCAGTAGTGGAGGGCGCGCTGGCGGGCCTTCTCGCGGTGCACGAGCTGCGAGAGGGCATCCACCTTGTCGCCGTTGACCAGGATGTCCACCTTCACGAGGTCGGTCTGGCGGTAGTCGATGATGTCGTAGTCGAACGAGCCATACCCCTGGGTGATCGTCTTCAGCCGGTCGTAGAAGTCGAAGAGGATCTCGGCCAGCGGCAGCTCGGAGGTCACCTGCAGGCGCCCCACGGCCAGGTATTCGAAGGTCGTGCTCTCCCCCCGCCGCTCGCGGCAGAGCTCCATCACCGCCCCCAGGTAGCGCTCGGGGATCATGATCGACGCCTTGATGTACGGCTCGCGGATGAAGTCGATGCTTCCCGGGTCGGGGAAGA
>JAICSG010000719.1 GCA_025937035.1 Thermoanaerobaculia bacterium
GTGCGACCGGGCGACGGCGAAGCCCTCACCCCTACCCCTCTCCCGCCCCCACCCACCCTCCCGCACCGGGGGAGGGGGAAGGCGGTCGGGGAGGAACGGTCCCACCCCGAGATAGACCAGCAGCGCCAGCACCGCCAGGGCGAGCGGCCACTGGAAGCGCTCCTCCAGCGTGCTCAGGCTCTGGCTCTCGATCGTCCGCTTCTCCAGGCGGTCGATCCGTCTCACGATCCGCGAGGGGTCGGCCGCCGCGCTGGTGGCCCGGAGGTAGTCGCCGCCGGTGGCGCGGGCGAGCTTCTCCAGCGTCTCCTCGTGCAGCTTGCTGATCACGATGCTGCCGTCCTGGTCCCGCTTGACCTCGCCCGAATTCCCCGGGATGGGCACGGTCGTCCCCTGCGGCGTGCCGACCCCCAGGGCGTGGACGATCACGCCGCTGTCCTTCAGCTTCGAGACCTCCGATTCGAGGCCGCCGCCCCAGTCCTCGCCGTCCGAGACCACCACCAGCACCCGGTGCTTCTCGCCCCCGGGACCGAACAGGCGGAGGGCCGTCTCGATCCCCGGCGCCAGCTCCGTCCCCGGGGTGGGGAGCGAGCCGGGATCGATGGCGTCGAGCAGCAGGTCGATCACCGCGCCGTCGAGGGTGAGGGGCGCCAGCGCCAGGGAATCCCCCTCGGTCTGCACCAGCCCCACCCGGTTGCCGGGCATGTCGCGCACCATGCGCCGCACCAGCGACTTGGCCACGAACAGGCGGGAGGGGGCGGCGTCCCGGGCCCCCATCGAGAGCGAGGAGTCGACGAGGAAGACCACGTCCACCCCCTTGCGCTCCACCTTCTGCTCGCCGCTCCCCCAGCGCGGCCGGGCGAGGGCGAGCCCGGCGCCCAGCACCGCGAGCGCCAGCGCCGCCACCGACAGGGTCAGCCGCCGGGGGGCGAAGGCCGGCAGCAGGCGGCCCCACAGGCCGCGGGCGGCCCAGGCCGCGTCCGCCGCCAACCGCCGGCGCCAGAGCCACACCGCCGCCGCCGCCGCCGCGGGGGCGAGCAGCACCAGCCAGAGGAGGGAGGGGGCGGCGAAGCTCATGGCTCGGCGGTCACCTGCAGGCCGGCGGTGGCCAGGGGGAGGAGGAGGAGGGCGAGCCCCGCCCAGACCAGCGGCGGGAAGGCCTCGCGGTAGCGGACGTAGCGCTTCACCTGGAGCGGCGTCTTCTCGAGCTGGTCGATCGACTGGAACGTCCGCCGCAGCCCCTCGCGATCGGTGGCGCGGAAGAACTGGCCACCCGTGCGGCCGGCGATCTGCTGCAGCAGGGCCGTGTCCACCGGCGCGTCCATCATCACGCGGCGGGTCACGACCTGGCCGGTGACCGGGTCCTGGATCGGCAGCGGCACCGGCACCCGCCCGCCCGTGCCCACGCCGATCGTATAGACCTTGAGCCCCAGCCCCTTGCACAGCGCCGTGGCGGAGAGCGGATCGATGGCGCCGGCGTTGTTCACCCCGTCGGTGACCAGCACGATGACCTTGGTCTTGGCCTGGCTGTCCTTGAGCCGGGCGGCGGCGCTCGCCAGGGCCACCCCGATCGCCGTGCCGTCCGGCAGGCTGTTGATCTCGACCCCGTCGACGATCGTGCCCAGCATGTCGCGGTCGGTGGTGAGGGGGGAGCGGGTCATCGCCGCGCCGGAGAAGACGGTCACCCCGATGCGGTCCCCGGTCCGGCCGGCGATGAACTCCTTGACCACCTGCTTGGCCACCGTCAGCCGGTCCTTGGGCTGGAAGTCCTCGGCCCCCATGCTCCCCGAGATGTCGAGCACGAGCTGGATGTCGATCCCCTCGGTCAGGCTCTCCTCCCAGGCGTAGCCGAGCTGCGGCCGGGCGAGCGCCAGCACCAGGCAGGCGAGGGCGAGCAGGCGGGCGTAGAAGGGCAGATGGAGCCGCCAGGCGCCTCGCGTCCGGCCGGCCGCGGCGGGCAGGCGGCTGTAGGTGAGCGCCCCCAGCGACGAGCGGCGGTGGTGGGCCCAGGCGAGCAGCGGCAGGGCGAGCAGCAGCAGCAGCCAGGCCGGATTCGCCAGATTGGGAATCGCATTGGTCAGGGCGCCCATCAGCCGGCCGCCTCCAGCGCCTCGGTCTCCTTCGGCGCGAGATGGGATTCCCACTCGCCGGCGATCCGGCGCGCCGCCTCGGCCCGCTCGCGGGCCTGCGCCTCGCCCACCTCCTGGCGGGCGAACTTGACCAGGTCGCAGGCGCGCAGCAGCTCCACCGTCTGCCGCGTCAGCGGCCCGGGCATCCGGCGGGACAGGAGCTGCCGCTGGATGTCGCTCGGGGTGCTCTCGACGGCGGGGAAGGGGAGCCGGCGCCCGAGATAGCGCCGCAGGGCGAAGCTCATCCCGGTGTGCAGAACGATCATCGAGGGCTCCCGCCGCAGCCGGTCGATCTCCGCCGCCAGCTCCTCGAACGGCGGCAGCGCCGGCGCCCTCCCCGGCGCGCCCTTGCGCCGCCGCTGGAGCCAGAGGAGGGCCCCGGCGCCCAGGCAGGCGAGGGTCAGCGCGGCGAGGGTCCACCAGAAATACCGTCCCAGGGAGAGCGAGCGGGGAGGCGCGGGGGGCCTGGGGGCCGGGTCCTTCTCGCTGGGAGGGATCACCGAGCGCACCGCCAGGGCGAGCCCGGCGGGCGTCCGCGCCTGCACGGTCCCCGACTTATAGGGGATCGCCACCGCCACCGGCGGCAGCGGGATGCTCCCCGTCTTGAACGCCGCGATCGTGATCCGCTGCTCCCAGACGGCGGTCCCCCCCTGCTCGGAGATCCTCACCGGCCTGCCGCCTCTCTCGACCTCCGCCTCCCCCCACGTCTTCCCCCACGCCGGAAACCGGGGATCGGCCACCAGATCCGCCGTAGGGACCCGGACCGTGATCGTGGCCTCGACCCGGTCGCCCACAGTGGGGGCGGAGGGGGCGAAGGCGACGGTGACCTGGGGGGGCTGGGCGAGGAGAGGCGCCGCAGCCAGAAAAGCCCAGACCAGAAGGATGCTCCCCCTCATACTCGCCGCAGCCTCTTCTTCCGCTGCTCGAAGAACGCCA
>JAICSG010001059.1 GCA_025937035.1 Thermoanaerobaculia bacterium
GAGGGCGGCGGGGGGGGTGCGCAGGGGGGCATTCTACGCTGGGCCTCCCCGCCCGGGCAGGTATGCCCGGGCTCCGATTCAACCGAAAAGCCGGGGGAACCCGGCTCCCGGAGGGGAGGCTCTGAGGTCGGAGCCGGCTTCAGCCGGCTTTTCGGTTCCCACGTAGCCCGGGCATTCATGCCCGGGCGGAGCCGGGAATCTGACAAAGCTGAGCCTAATCCTCCAACAACCCCTTAGCCTCCATCCACTCCTTGTTGAGCTTCGAGAGATACCGCTCGCCGGAGTCCGGGAAGAGGGTGACCACCAGGGCGTCCCCGCCCAGCCGCTGGGCGACCTGGCGGGCGCCGGCCGCGGCGGCACCGCCCGAGGAGCCGGTGAAGATCGACTCGCGCCGCGCCAGCTCCATGGTGGCCCGGTAGGCGGTCTTGTCGTCGATGGTCACGATCTCGTCGATGTAGTCCCACCAGACGGTCGAAGGCATGAAGTCCTCGCCGATGCCGTCGATCAGGTACTGGTGGATCTGCTCGGCCGGCGGCAGCTCGCGGTGCTTGTGGTAGTAGGCGTAGACGCTGCCCACCGTGTCCACCCCGACCACATGGACCTTGGGGTTCTGCTCCTTCAGGTACTTGGCCGCGCCGCTGATCGTGCCGCCGGTGCCGACGCCGACCACCCAGTGGGTAACCTTGCCGCCGGTCTGCCGCCAGATCTCCGGGCCCGTGGTGCGGTAGTGCGCCTCGGGATTGTTCTGGTTGTAATACTGGTAGGGAAGGAAGGCTCCCTCCTCGTCCCGGATGCGCTCGGCGACCTTGTAATAAGAGCGCGGATCGGTCGCCTCGACATTGGTCGGGCAGGGGAGCACGGTGGCTCCCATGGCCTCCAGCAGCGCGATCTTCTCCTTGGGGATCTTGTCCGCGCAGGTGCAGATCAGCCGGTAACCCTTCAGGTTGGCCGCCATGGCCAGGCCGACCCCGGTGTTGCCGGAGGTGGGCTCGACGATCGTGCCGCCGGGCTTGAGCAGCCCTTCCTTCTCGGCGGCCTCGATCATGGCGATGCCGATGCGGTCCTTCACGCTGCCGCCGGGATTGAAGTACTCGACCTTGCCCGCCAGCGTCGCGGGCCCGGAGTGGAACCGGCCGAGCTTGACCAGGGGCGTGTTCCCCAGGGTCTCCAGTATGTTCTCGTAAATTTCCATGGGATCTCCGAAAGCGGCGGGATGCTAACACACCCCAGGTTGGCCTCAGCCTTGCACATCTCCCAAGTGCTTCAGACGCTTGGAACGCGGACACCACTCACGAGGAGGCACACCATGGATGAAAAGAAGTACGGGACCGGAACGGCGGTGGAGGATCGGGAGGTCAAGACCACGGATCAGGCGCACGACAAGGTTCACCCGGTCGGCAGCGGGGTCGGAGCGGCGGCGGGAGCGGCCACGGGCGCGGCGGTCGGCACGGCCGTCGGCGGACCGGTCGGGACGCTCGTTGGCGCGGCGGTCGGCGCGGTGGCCGGCGGCCTCGTGGGGCACGGCATCGCCGAGGGGATCAACCCCACCGAGGAGGATGCCTACTGGCGTGAGAACTACCGCAACCGTCCGTATGCGAGCGCCAATCGCAGCTACGAGGACTACCAGCCGGCCTACCGCTATGGCTGGGAGTCGCGGGCCCGCTACGGCAACCGCAACTGGGACGAGGTCGAGCCCGAGCTCGGCCGCAACTGGAACGACTACAACCGGGGCGCCGCTCGCCAGACCTGGGACGAGGCCAAGCTCGCCACCAAGGACGCCTGGCACCGCGTCGAGGACCGCCTCCCCGGCGACGCCGACCGCGACGGGCACTAAAAGGCTCACGAACGCGGCCTGTTTTTCGTAGGGGCGGGGGGGGGGCCCCCCCCAACAACGCGGAGGGCCGGGGGCCACCCCCCCCCCACCACCCCGAGAGGGAGGTGGTGGGTTTA
>JAICSG010000154.1 GCA_025937035.1 Thermoanaerobaculia bacterium
GGGTTGTCGTAGCGGCCGTAGAACGTGTAGAAGCCGGCCGTCGAGGTCTCGGGGTTGGTCGGCGAAGCCTCGATGTGGACCAGCGGGTTGCCGTCGGCGAAGTTGGCCGCCGAGTTCACATAGAAGTAGTCGCCCCAGAGGACGTTCTGGTCGGTCGCGTCGCCGCCGCCGCCCGGCAGGAAGTAGCCCGGGTCGCCGGGGAAGCGCAGGGTGCAGTTGTTGACCGTGTCGACCGTGATGTAGCCGCGGGCGACGTTGTCGCCGAGGTTACGGCCGGCGCACAGGCCGCCGAAGACGGTCGAGGCGCGGCCGGTCAGAGAGGCCTGGAGGTGCGCCACGAAGTCGGTCGGCAGGGTCGGCGGCGGCAGCAGGCCGGAGCAGCTCGCGAAGTTGATGTCCTGCGAGAAGGAGCCCTTCGGGCTGATCGTGTCGTTCGGGTCCTGACCCGCCGACGCGGTCTGCGGGAGGACGCCCCGGGAGAGGATATCCCACAGGTTGATGGTCTGAACGTCGTAGCCGGTCAGGTAGACGTTGAAGTCGAGGACCGGGACCGAGAGGTCGGACCAGACCACGACGTGCGCCAGGACCGCGGTGGCCGAGGCGTTGTTGATCGAGAACAGGGTGTTCGTCCCGCTCCCGTCAGGGGAGGTGTAATCCACGGCGAAGTAGGGCAGCAGCAGCGTGGCCGCCGGCACCTCGTCGATCGCGCAGATCACGGCGTGCGCCTGGCTGCCCAGGGCCAGCAGGCCCACGAGCGCGAGGCACGTGATGATTCTTTTCATAACGGACAATCTCCTAAGAAGAAATGTAGATGAATCTACAAACAGGGAGACTCCTGACGAAAGAAGATATCACCTCCCGTTCAAGGAATTTGTATCGCGCTAGAAATTCTACAACTTTCAGAGCTTTTTGTCAGCTCCTTTTTCCTGTCGACGTTACCCGGAGGGGAGCCCCCGGAAGGGGAAGCTGGGAGGAAGGCGGACCATCTCGAACAGCACCGCCACCAGCTCGCCGTGCTCCCCCGCCCGGTGCGGATTGTAAAACTCCCACACCACCCGCTTGTCCGGAGTCACCTCCAGCGCGCGGCCGTTCTCCGACTCCGTGATGAGCGTATCACCATTTGGCAGCCGTTGGCACGATCCCAGGGTTTTCGAGAAGAGATCCTCGCCGGGCACGCCGCCGTATTGCCAGGAGATCTTGCCGGTCAGGGGATCGAGCTCCAGGACCCGCGACCGCTCCGGACCCGCCCCCGTGTTGTCGAAGAGGAGCAGACGGCCGCCCGCGATGAAGGTCGGCTGGTGCTGGCGCCGCCACTCCCCCGTGCGCGCCCAGACGATGGTCTGGCGCTGGGGATCGAGGACGGCGATGGTGTCCAGCCGGTGCACCGAGATCAGCAGGTTCCCCTTGCGGAAGGCGGGGTCGCGCGAGGCCCAGCGGCCGTCGAGCACCTCCAGGGTGTTGGTGTGGAAGATGTCCCCCTCCGGCGCCATCCGCTTGAGCAGCCCGGCGTAGGAGGAGCGCTCGAAGGCTTGGAGGATGGAGATCTTCCGCAGCACCTTGCCTCGGGGGTCGAGCACGGTGACGAAGTCCTCCAGCACCCCCTTCCGCGGATTGATCCGGGGGATGATCTTCCCCTCCCGGTCGAGGGTGTAGATGGTGCCGTCGCCCGTCACGAAGAGGTCGTGATGGGTGCCGCCGCGGTGGGCCCAGAGGACATGGGAGCGGGCGTCGAGCTTGACCAGCCCCAGCCCCTCGTAGATCGCCAGCAGGTCGCCGTTCGGATAGAGATAGACGCGGCGCCAGTACTCCAGCTTCGCCATCTCCGGATCTTTCGCCAGGTCCGGCCAGAGCCGCCGCAGGGGGTAGCGCCAGCGGTGGAGGGTGCGGCCGTGCATGTCCATGAGCACGGCCTCGGCCGCGTGGCCGGAGACGTAGAGGTTGAGCCCGTCGCAGGCGGCCTTGGGATCGCGCTCGATCACCACCGGGTGGTCCTCGGCCGGCTTGTACCCCTGGAGATAGGGGAGCGCCTTGACGTCGGCCGGGATCTCCCCGGAGGCCGGCGGCGCGCCACGGGCCGGCCGCCACTTTCCCTGCCGGGCGGAATTCTGCGCCAGCGCCAGCGTGGACACCGCGAGCGCCAGAACGGCGAGGAGGATGCGTCGCACGATTCGGCTCCGTCAGAAACACGGAAGGCCGCCGGCCGAAGGACCGGCGGCCTCGTGAGAGGTCAGGAAGGGTCCGTACCGCTAGCGGACGTTACCCTGGATGTACGACGGGTCGTTGGTGTCGTTGTTGACGACCTGCGCCGCGCTCAGCACCTTGCCCGACTTGACCACGATCTGGAGGGTGAACCCGTCCTTGGCTCCGGCCGCGGGGAGCGGGAGCTGGGCCGGGCTGATCTGCCGGAGCTTGCCGCCCGCGAGCTGGAGGCTCGCGGTGGTGGCGATCACCGTCCCGTCGAGGTTGCGGTAGACGAGGTCGTAGACGCCGTTCGCGTCCCCCGGGTTGTACAGCCAGAGGGTGGTGCGATGGTTGGCATCCTGCCGCAGGCCGGCGAGGTACTGACCCTGGCCCGCCCCCGCCGCGTCGGCGTCGGTGAACGCCGCCATCGCCTGGCCGAAGCGCTTCGCGGGGTTGGAGTTGTCGTAGCTCTCGGCCTGCGCGATCGGGAAGACGCCGTTCGGCGAGGTGCTCTTGATGGTGAGCAGGCCGATGGCGTTGCTGATCTTCCACTGCCCCGAGATCACGTTCTGGAGCCGCTGGGTCTCGCCCGGCTGCAGCGTCACGTGCAACGGGGTGGTGGGCACGGCGTTGACGCCGATGCCGGTGAAGGTCACGTCCGCGCTCACCGCCTGGCTGTTGACGTTCGACAGCAGGAGGTCGGTCTGCCAGAGAGTGCTGTTCGCCCCCGGAGCGCTCAGCGCGCCGAGCAGGTAGGACTTGGCGTTGCTCGACGAGCCCGCCTCGATGAACGACGGGTCCTGCGAGGAGAGCCGGAGGTTCGAGGCGTAGGGCACCAGCGTGCCGCCGCTCGTCATCGGCTGGACCTCCACCCGGTAGTCGTCCTGGTTGGTGACGCCGAACGTGCTCTCGATCTCGGCCGACTGGAACTGCCGCTGGCCGAACGGCGCCACCGTCAGATCCGGGCTGGTCTCACCGATCAGCTTGCCCAGCTTGTCGTACAGGCGCAGGTGATAGGTGACGGCCGTCTCGCTCGGGTTGCTGATGCCGAAGTAGGCCAGGCGGTCGGAGTTGTTGATCAGGCCGACCAGGTTCTTCGTCGGGCCCGTCGTGCCGTCCTTCGCCGCGGTGGCGCTGCTCAGGCTGCTCATCGAGATGCCGGAGATGGTCTGGCCGAACTGCTTGCCGTCGGCCTGGAACGTCGTGTTGTACGACGTGATGACCGGCGCCATGTCCCCCTGGTCGACCGTCAGCGAGATGAAGCCCGCCACGTTCTCCCGGTTGAACAGCCCGCCCAGCACGTCGGGGATGTAGACCGTCGCTCCCGGCGCGATCGTCTTCGAGGCCTGCGGCGGGTTGGTGTCCGGCAGGCCGCGCTTGCGGAACTGGAGCGTGACGCTCATCGGGCTCGCGCTCGGGTTGTGGATGTAGAGGTCGCTGGTCTGCACCAGCGCGCCGCGGGTCTGCGCGATCCACGGCAGCACCACCGACTTGGAGACCGGCGGCGGCGGGGCCGAGCCGGCGACGATCATCCGCCGGCTCTTGGTGGCCGACGCGCTCCCCTTGGTCACCGTCAGGGTGACGAGGAAGCTGCCCTCCTGCGCGAAGGCGTGGCTCGCCGTGGCGGTGCTGGCCGTGGCGCCGTCACCGAAATTCCACTGGTAGGTGTTGGCGTCGGTGGCGGCCGCGGTGAAGGTCACCGCCTTGCCGGTGTCGGTCTGGCACTGGTCGAAGCCGCCGACGTTGGTGCAGCTGACGCTGGTGGTGAAGTCGGCCGAGACGGGCGGCGGCGGCGGCGTGCCGTTCACCACCACCGTCTTGGTCGTCGAGGCGGTCACCAGGCAGGGCGCGAACGGGCAGCCGGTCCCCGGCGTGGACACCGTGAGCTGCACCGAGTAGGAGCCGGCGGCCGAGAAGGCGTGGGTGGCGGTCTTGCCCGTCACCGTCCCCGAGCCGTCGCCGAAATTCCACGAGTAGCCGGTCGGCGAGCCGGTGCTGGCGCTGCCGTCGAAGCTCACCGTGTCCCCCGGATTGGGCGAGGACGGCGAGAAGCTGAACAGGGCCGCCAGCGAGCCGCCGCCGCCGCCGCCACCCCCGTTACCACCACCGGAGATGGTGACGTTGATGCTGCCGAAGTTGGAGCAGCCCGGGTTGCTGGCGGTGACGGTCTTCGTCCCCGCCGAGGCCCAGGTGATGGTGACCGAGGAGCCGCTCGCGGACCCCGAGATCGTGCCGCCGCTCGTGCTCCAGGTCCAGGCGCTGGACACCGGCGAGCAGTTGGAGGCCGTGGCCGCGAAGGAGTAGGCCGTGTTCACGCTGCCCGAGCCGACGCCGCTGATCGAGATCGCCGGCGTGCCGCCGCCACCACCGCCGCCGCCCGTGGAGGCGGAGATGACGATCTTGCCGTGGACCACGACGCTCTGCTCGCTGGTGCCGCGCCGGACCCGCAGGCAGGGGTAGTAGTTGCCCGCGGTGGCGAAGTTGTGCGAGGTCACCGGGGTGGTGTGGTTGGCGTCGGTGAAGTTGCAGGTGCCGGAGCTGGCGTCCGCGTGGCTCCAGTCATAGTCCCAGGCCTCGGCGCCGGTCGAGGAGTCCGTGAAGGTGATGTCCTGGCCGGCGGAGGCGAAGCACTGCGAGAACTGGCAGAAGAGCTTCGCCTGGAACGCCGCCTGGAGCGGCGTCGTCTGGGTGATCGTCACGGCCAGCGCCTGGCTGGTGATCGCCGCCTGCACGCAGTTGCGGATCATCACCTTCACCTGCTTCACGCCGGTCGCCGTATAGACCACGGTCGGATCCGGACCGTTGATCGGATCGGAGGTCCAGCCGCGGAACCCCTGGCCGTCGCCGTAGTCCCAGTTCCACTCGGTGGCGCCGGTGGCGTTGGCATGGAGCTTGACCGTCCCGGCGGTGAACGGATCGTTGGTCGGAGCGCCGTTGGCGCCGTTGAAGGCCAGCGGCTGCAGCGCGCCGAGGTTGACCGCCACGCTCTTGCTGATCGTCCCCGCGCCGTTGGTCACCGTCACCGTCGCCGTGTAGGCGCCGGCCGTGAGGCCGGTGGTCGCCCAGTTGAGGGTTCCCGTCGGGCTGGAGGCCGCGACCGGGTTACTGTTGGAGTCGGTGACGCCCCAGGAATAGGTGAGCGTCGGCTGGCCCGTGACGCCGGTGGCCGTGACGGTGACCGGCTGGCAGACCGACGGGCTGGCCGGGCTCACCGTGATCCCGCCGACCTGCGGCGCGGGCGGCAGCACGACGACGCTCTTCTGGGTGGCGCTCGGCCCCTGGGCGTTCGACGCCGTCAGCGATACCGACTTGGTGCCCGCGGTGGCGAAGGTCACCCCGGCCGGGCTCTGCGCCGTCGAGCTGCCGGGCGAGCCGTCCTGGAACGACCAGCTCCAATTCGTCGGCACGCCCGCCGAGCGGTCGGTGAAGGTCACCGGCGTGCCCGGATAGATCTCCGTCGGGCTGTAGCTGAAGTCCGCCGTCGGCGCCACGTTGTGGATCCACTTGTGGATGTCGAAGATCGAGCGGCCCGCGCGGTAGAAGTAGTCGCCGTTGAACTTGCCGGCGCGCGGCGCCACCAGGTTGAAGCCGGTCGGGCTCTCCCGGTAGAAGTAGCTCCAGTAGTTGATGTTGACGTGGGTATCCACGCCGTTGTAGGGGGCGTGGGTGTCCATCGTGCTCGACGGGGTGATGTCCTTGGGGACCACCGGGTTGCTGACGTCGAGCAGCCACTCGCGCTGCTGGCCGTCCGAGCCGCTGCAATAGCCGTCACCGCCCGCGTACAGGAAGGGGGTGCTGCCGCTGCGCGAGAAGGAGAGGTACTCGGTGCCGCTCGCGCTGTCCGTATTCAGGGTCGACAGCGGGCCGCCCAGAGCGCCGCAGCCGTTGGCGCTGGCGAGGCAGCTCACGTCGTAGATCGCCGTCTGCGACAGCCGCACGCTGGCCGACTTGCCCAGGCGGGCGGCGAGGTAGTACGAGGTCCCCTGCTTCCACATCGCGAGCCCCTGCACCGGCCGGTCGCGCTGACCGGTCCCCTTGGCGACCGGATTCAGGGGGTTGGTCATGTCGAAGATCTGGAATCCGCCGGTGCCGAGAGTCACGGCGACGAAGTTGTCGACGCCGGCCACGAAGGACCCCGCCGGCGCGTCGGTCGTCACCTGCTTGACCAGCACCCCGGGGCAGTTGCCCGCGTTCACGCCGTCCGTCTCCAGGCAGCCGTTGTAGGTGAGGGCCTTGTCCAGGTTGTAGACGTAGAGGCCGCTGGCGGCCAGGAAGCCGTAATGGACGCCGCCGATCTTCGCCACGTACACGGAGTCGGAGGTCTTGCCGGCGTTCTGGTAGGCCGGCCGCGGGTGGGCCTTGTCGGTGAGATCGAAGACCAGGATGCCGGCGCCGCTGTAGCCGGTGATCGCCGCCACGGAGTCGTCGGCGGCGCCGATGCCGCCAAACACGATCTTCGACAGCTCACCCGTGGGGAGGAAGGGGAACTGCCCGGTGATCGCCGGGTAGCGGACCGCCGCCACCAGCGCCGGATTGGCCGGGTCGGTTCGCGCGTCCCAGATGCCGATGCCGTGCGCCAGCGCCATCAGGACATAGCCGTTCTGGATCTCGACCCCCTCGAACCAGTTACGGCTGCCATAGTTCTCTCTCAGCTCGTTGAAGTTCGTGGTGTCGCGCTCCGACGGCAGCGACCCCGTCCAGGCGGGCTGGAGCTGGGCGTTGCTCCACAGCGTGGAGGGCGGAGGAGTCGCCGGAGTGAAGCAGATGATGGCTGTGCCGCTGCTGTTGCGCACCGTGCCGCATCCAGCCCGGTCGCAGTCCGTTTGCGCCACGGCCGGGCCAGCCATGAGGAGAACGGCCACAGCGAGGAAGGCGAGTAAGGATAGGTGGACGCGCGGGCCAGAGGAACGGGGGCTCACCATCGAAAAACTCCTCCTACGGATGGCCGAAGACTTCAGCCAATGACCAGATCGAGATTTGAGCATAAGTCTAGACCTGGATCTCCAGCGCCGCAAGGGGGGCGCCGAAACTTCCACACGGAAACCAGGATCAGGACTGCTCAGCTCTTCCAGGCTATCTCCAAGAGAGGCAGCCTGCAGGAGCCGAGAGAGAGGACGGCGGGAAAGAAACGGGTGGGCCCGCGAAGCGGACCCACCCTGACTCAACCAGCGTTACGGAGCCGGGGCGATGGAGCCCGGCGGCACGGTGTGGTTCGCACCCGTCAGAGTGAGGGTGTACGCACCAGCCGAGCACGCGCTGTCGAGGTGGATGGCGTCGAAGCCGACGCTGTAGCGGCCCTGCGACGTCATGCGGACCGTCACGAAAGCCTGCGCGGCCGCCGGATCGAGCGGGTTGTTCACCGCGCCCGCCGACACGACCGTGTTGAGGTCCATGTAGATCCAGCCGAAGTCGTACGGCACCGGCAGATCGGCACCACCGACGTGGGTCGACTGCGACTCAGCCGGGAACGGCACCAGCGTGCCGGTCGGCGGCTGCGGAGACACCGGGAAGCTCTGCGGAACCTGCGGGTGCTCCTGCTCGTCGAAGATCACGAGCCCTTCCTGGCCCAGCGGGTACCAGGCCGGACGGCCGTTCTGGGCCGGGCAGGTGAACGGACCCTGGTTCGCCTTCGAGTCGCGCCAGACGATGAAGTCGGTACCACCGCTGAACGGACCGCCGTTGATGAAGCGGGCGGCGAAGTTCGTCGCCAGCGGCTCGCGGTTGTCCGCCGCGTTCCAGGCCGGGTTGTCGTAGCGGCCGTAGAACGTGTAGAAGCCGGCCGTCGAGGTCTCGGGGTTGGTCGGCGAAGCCTCGATGTGGACCAGCGGGTTGCCGTCGGCGAAGTTGGCCGCCGAGTTCAC
>JAICSG010000567.1 GCA_025937035.1 Thermoanaerobaculia bacterium
CAGCAAGGCCAGCTCCGCAGCGGTCCCTACCCGGGTTGCGATCAGGTAATCCAACTCAGCAAGGATGAAGGGCGACAGGATGTAGGGCCCCGCGACCGACTTCATGGCGGCCGAGACCTCGCGATGGAGGTTTTGGCTCGCGTCGATCCAGGCGAGGAGCCCGCTGGTGTCGATCAGGATCAACGCTCGCCGAAGCCCTTGAGGAGCTCATCGGCCCGTTCCGCCAGGGTCGGATCGCCACTAGCGAAGAGGGGCACCCGGGGTGCGGGGAATCGATGGGTCTCGACCACGCGCCGCACTCCTTCGAGGATCAGCTCTTCCTCGCTGCGCCCCTCGTCGCGCGCCACACGTTCGAGATCCGCCTTGAGATCCTCGGGCAGGTGAACCACGGCTTTGGTCATCGGAGGTGATCATAACTCACCTTCCATGCCCTGCTCTCTGCGATCACGACGAATGCTAGAGTCTGAGCCCGCCATGCGAGCCATGCTCCTCCGCGCCATTACGAATCTCGAAGACAATCCCGATCCCCTGGAGATAGCCGACCTGCCGGTGCCGGTGCCGGGGGAGGGGGAGGTGAGGATCCGGGTCAGCGTCTGCGGGGTCTGCCATACGGAGCTGGACGAGATCGAGGGACGCACGCCGCCGCCGCGCCTGCCGGTGGTCCTGGGCCATCAGGCGGTGGGGCGGGTGGACGCCTTGGGGCCGGGCGTGCGCGATCTGCGCGAGGGGGACCGGGTCGGCGTACCCTGGATCTTCTCGGCCTGCGGCCGCTGTAAATACTGCCGGGAGGGGAACGAGAACCTCTGCCCCTTTTTCGTGGCCACGGGGCGCGACGTCAACGGCGGCTACGCGGAATTCATGACCGTGCCCGCCCCCTTCGCCCATCCCATCCCCGAGGCCTTCATGGACGTCGAGGCGGCCCCCCTGCTGTGCGCCGGGGCGATCGGCTACCGCTCGCTGATGCTGGCGGAGCTGGAGAAGGGCGAGGCGCTGGGTCTGACCGGATTCGGCGCCTCGGCCCATCTGGTGCTCAAGCTGGTGCTGCACGATTACCCCAGCTCCCGCGTGTACGTCTTCGCCCGCAGCGAGGGGGAGCGGGCCTTCGCGCGCGAGCTGGGCGCGGCCTGGGCCGGCGACACCACCGAGGAGCCGCCCGAGAAGCTCGCGGCGGTCATCGACACCACCCCGGCCTGGCAGCCGGTGGTCGAGGCGATGCGCCACCTGGAGCCGGAGGGGCGGCTGGTGATCAACGCCATCCGCAAGGAAGAGCGGGACAAGAGCGCCCTCCTGGCCCTCGACTACCCCCGGGATCTCTGGCTGGAGAAGGAGATCAAGAGCGTGGCCAACGTCACCCGGAGCGACGTGCGGGGCTTCCTGGAGCTGGCGGCCGAGATCCCCATCCATCCGGAGGTCCAGGAGTACCCGCTGGAGGCGGCCAACCAGGCTCTCCGCGAGCTGAAGGAGCGCAAGATCCGGGGCGCCAAGGTGCTGAGGATCGCCGCGCCGTGAAGCGCGAGATCGAGATCCACTACCTCGAGATGACCTCGCCGGCGGACCTGCGGCCGTCCCCGGCGCGCGCGGCGGGCTTCCGGGTGGAGCGGGCGCGCATCCCCACCCCGGAGCTCAACCGCTTCTTTTATACGACCGTGGGCGGCGACTGGTACTGGATCGACCGTCTGGGCTGGACCCTGGAGCAGTGGCGCGCCTGGGTCGGCCGGCCGGAGCTGGAGACCTGGATCGGCTACCTGGAAGGGACTCCCGCCGGCTACTTCGAGCTGGAGCGCGAGCCCGGAGACCGCGTCGAGCTGGCGATCTTCGGGCTCCTGCCCGGCTTCCAGGGGCGGGGGATCGGCGGCGCCCTCCTCACCGCGGCGGTCGAGCGGGCCTGGGAGATGGGCGCCTCCCGGGTCACCGTGAGCACCTGCTCGCTCGACGCTCCGGCGGCGCTGCGGAATTACGAGGCTCGGGGGTTCCGGGTGTACAGGACGGAGAGGGTTGAGAAGGAGCTGCCCGCCCGGGCATGAATGCCCGAGCGGGTGTATCATCCTCCCGTCCGCAGACAAGACGACGTTCCGATGTCTCGCCCCTGGAGATCCCTCCGCCTGCTGGCCTGGACGGCCCTCGGCGGGCTCCTGCTCGCCGCCGCGCCCTCAATCCTGGCTCCCGGGCAGTCTTTGGAGAGCGCTCTATCCCCCGGCGAGACCCACACCTACCGGGCCGAGCTGACGGCGGGGCACGCCTGGCGGCTCGCCGTCGAGCAACGGGGGATCGACGTCGATCTGTCCGCCCAGGGTCCGGACGGCCGCCGGATCGCCGTGGACGCTCCGTTCGACCGCCTGGGGACCGAGACGCTGGTGATCGAGCCCGCGGCCTCGGGGGTCTTCGAGATCGCGGTGACCGCCCGCGAGCCGGCGGCTCCGGCCGGGCGCTATGAGATCCGGCTGGACGATCTGAGCGGCGCGGACCCCCACCGCGCTGCTGCCGAGGCCGCCCTGTCGCGGGCCGGCGAGCGATACCACGAAGGAGCGCAGGGCCGGCGCCAGGCCCTGGCCGAGTACCGTCAGGCGGCCGGGGAGTGGCGGGCCGCCGGGGACCGCCGCCAGGAGGCGCGCGCCCTCTATGCCGCGGCGGTGCTGGCGCGGCTGGCGGACGACACCCGCGAGGCGCTGAGGACCGGCCAGGAGGTGCTCCCGCTCTGGCAGGGGCTCGGCGACCGCCCGTGGGAAGGGGCCACCTGGAACGAGATCGGGCTCGATCACTGGCAGCTCGGCGAGACCGCCGAGGCCCGGGCGGCGTTCGAGAAGGCGGTGGGTCTGCAACAGGAGGCCGGCGACCGCTACGGCGAGGGGGCGGCGCTCGCCAACCTCTGCGTCACCGATCTGGGGAAGGGGGAGCTGAAAGCGGGGCTCGCCTGCTATGAGCGGGCCCTTCCCATCCTGCGCGAGGTGAAGGCCGAATTTCTGGCCGTCTCCGCCCTCAACAACGTCGGCCGGGTCTACGACCTCTTCGGCGAGCCGGACAAGGCGCTCGACCGCTACCGGGAGGCCCGGGAGAGGATGCACGCCGTGGGCGACCGGACGGGGGAGGCGCGGACTCTCAACTACATCGGGCTGCTCCACCAGGAGCTGGGGGACAGCCAGGAAGCCCTGACCGACTTCGGGGCCGCCATGGACGTCTTCCGGGCCCTGGGCGACCGCCGCTGGCTGGCCTTCGGCCTGCACAACACCGGTCTGGTCTATCAGGGGCTCGGCGAATGGACGCGCGCGGCCTCGGCCTATGAGGAGGCGTTGCGCCTGCGCCGCGAGGTCGGCGACAAGGCCGAGGAGGCGGCGACGCTCTCCAATCTCGGTCTCGTCTACAACGCCATAGGGCGGACCCGCGAGGGTCTTGAATGCCACCAGCGGGCGCTCGCGCTTCGCCGGGAGGCCGGCGACCGTTGGGGGGAGGGGGTGGCGCTGACGCAGCTCGGCCGCGACTCCCTGCCACTCGGAGACACCGCCTCGGCGCTGGCGGGCTTCGACCGCGCCATCGAGCTGCTCCAGGCCGCCGGCTCCCGCGCCGAGGAGTCCGAGGCCCTGCGCAGCCGGGGGGATGTCTGGCTCCAGAAAGGACAACCGGCGAGGGCGCTGGAGAGCCTGGAAGAGGCGTTGCGGCTGGCGCGGGCCACCGGCCACCGGGCGAGCGAGGCGCAGGCGGAGTATGGAATCGCCCGCGCCGAACGGGCCTTGGGGCACCTGGCCGGGGCGCGGACGCA
>JAICSG010000408.1 GCA_025937035.1 Thermoanaerobaculia bacterium
GCCGCTCGCGGCGGAGCTGCGGGAGATGCTGCGCGCGATCCCCCTGGCGCCGCCGCGCGTCCCCTGGCTCTCGAACGTCACGGGCACCTGGATTACCCCCGCGCAGGCGACCGATCCGGAGTATTGGGCGCGCCACCTCGTCTCGACCGTCCGCTTCTCCGACGGCGTGGCCGAGCTCTGGCGCGAGCCGGGGCGGGTGCTGCTGGAGATGGGGCCCGGGCAGACCCTGGGCAGCCTGGCCCTCCAGCAGATCTCCGCTGAAGGGGTCGTCCTCTCCTCGCTGCGGCACGAGCTCGACCGCCAGCCGGACCAGCGCTTCCTGCTCCAGACCCTGGGCCGCCTCTGGCTCGCGGGCGTGGAGATCGACTGGGCCGGCTTCCACGGCGGCGAGCGCCGCCGCCGGGTGCCCCTGCCGCCCTACCCCTTCGAGCGCCAACGCTACTGGATCGAGGGGGGCCGTACGGCTCTGCCGGGAACGGCGGCTCCCGCGGCCTTCCTGCTGCCGCCGGGCGCCGATCCGGCCTGGGCCGCCGCCCTGGAGGCGCGCGGCGTCCGGGTGATGGCCCTCCCGGCGGGCCCGCCCACGCCCGAGGCGGTCGACGAGCTGCTGGGCCTGAAGCCCCGGGCGGTCACGGAGACCGGGGATCGTCCCGGCTCCGGCCACCTCCGGCCCGGGATCGACACCCCCTACGCGGAGCCGCGCACCGATCTCGAACGGCGGCTCGCCGCGATCTGGGGGGAGCTGCTGGGCATCGGCCAAGTGGGCGCCCACGACAGCTTCTTCGCCCTGGGCGGCCATTCGCTGCTGGGCCTCCAGCTCGTCTCGCGCCTCCAGGCCGGGCTCGGCGTGGAGATCCCCCTGCGCGCGCTCTTCGAGGCGCCCACCGTGGCCGCTCTGGCGGGGGAGGTGGAGCGGCGCCTGGGCGAGGGCGGGACGGCCGGCGTGCCCCCTCTCGTTCCGGTGCCGCGCGAGGGGGCCCTGCCCCTCTCCTTCGCCCAGCAGCGGCTCTGGTTCATCGACCAGCTCGAGCCGGGCTCGCCCCTCTACAACCTGCCGGTGGTGCTGCGCGTCGAGGGGCCCCTCCAGCCGGCGGTGCTGCGGAGCTCCTTAAGCGAGATCGCACGCCGCCACGAGGCCGTGCGCACCGTCTTCGTCCTCCAGGGGGATTCGCCAATGCAGGTGATCCTGCCGCCGGCCCCCTTCCCCCTGCCGCTGGTGGATCTGTCGGGCCTGCCGGAGCCCGCGCGGGAGGCCGCCGCGCGCGCCTTGGCGGAAGAGGAGGCCGGCCGGCCGTTCGACCTCGCCCGGGACACCAAGCTGCGCGCCCTGCTGCTGCGGTTCTCGGCGGAAGAGCCGCCGCAAGACCACGCCGTCGCGCTCACCGCGCACCACGTGGCGAGCGACGGCTGGTCGATGGGCATCCTGGTGCGCGAGGTGACCGCGCTCTACGCCGCCTTCGCCAAGGGGGAGCCGTCGCCCCTGCCGGAGCCGCCGGTGCAGTACGGGGACTTCGCCCTCTGGCAGCGCTCCTGGCTCCACGGCGAGGCCCTGGAGCGGGAGATCGACTGGTGGCGCCATCAGCTCGCCGGCCTGCCCCCCCTCCTGGAGCTGCCCACCGACCGCCCGCGGCCGGCGGTGCAGAGCTCCCGCGGCGCGGAGCGGCCGGTGCGGCTCTCCTCCGATCTCGTCGGGCGGGCCGTGGATCTCGGCCGGCGCGAGGGGGCGACCCTCTTCATGGTGCTCCTGGCCGCCTTCCAGGCCGTGCTGGCGCGCGCCAGCGGCCAGGACGACCTGGCGGTGGGCACCCCCGTCGCCGGGCGCAACCGGGTGGAGGTCGAGGGGCTGATCGGCTTCTTCGTCAACAACCTGGTGCTGCGCGGCGATCTGAGCGGAGATCCCACCTTCCGCGAGCTGCTCGGCCGGACGCGCGAGACCGAGCTCGCCGCTCAAGGCCATCAGGACGTGCCGTTCGAGAAGCTGGTCGAGGAGCTGGTCTCGGAAAGGAGCCTCGCCCACGCCCCGCTGGTCCAGGTGGTGATCGCCCTCCAGAACGAGCCGTTCGGCAGGCTGGAGATCCAGGACCTGCGGCTGCGGCTGGTGGCCCTGGAGACGGCGGTGGCGAAGTTCGACCTCACGCTCAACCTGGAGGATCACGGCGGCGGCCTGGCCGGCACGGTCGAATACGCCACCGATCTCTACGACGCCGCCACCGTGGACCGGCTGATCGCGGGCTTCGAGCGGCTGCTGGCGGCGGCCGTCGCCGGTCCCGACCGGCGGGTGTCCGAGCTGCCCCTCCTGTCCGCGGCCGAGCGCCATCAGATGCTCGCCGAGTGGAACGACACGGGGGCGGAGGGCTGGGACGTCCCCGTGACCTTCCTGGCCGAGCGCTGGTGCCGCGAGCGGCCGGACGCTCCGGCGGTGGTGGACGCGGCGGGCCGCGCGCTGACCTGGGGCGAGCTCGGCGAGCGCTCCGGCCGGCTGGCCGGCTATCTGCGCTCGCTGGGAGTCGGGCCGGAGTCCATCGTGGCCGTGCGGATGGAGCGCTCGCCGGAGGTGGTGATCGCCCAGCTCGGCATTCTCAAGGCCGGCGCGGCCTACCTCTCGCTCGACCCCTCCCACCCCGCCGAGCGCCTGGCCTTCATGCTCGAAGAGACGGCGGCGCCGGTGGTGCTGACGCGGGAGGCGCTGCTCGGCGAGCAGATCGCTCTCCACGATCCGCTGCCGGCTCGAGACGTGGAGCCCGATCAGCTCGCCTACGTGCTCTACACCTCCGGCTCCACGGGGCGGCCCAAGGGGGTGCAGATCCCGCACCGCGGCCTGCGCAACCTGGTGGGCTGGAGCCTGCGCGCGTACGGCATCGGTCCGGAGGACCGGTACGCTCAGGTGGCGAGCCTCGGGTTCGACGTCTCGGTCTGGGATATCTGGACCTGCCTGGCTTCCGGGGCGGCCCTCCATCTGGCGCCGGAGGAGGCGCGGCTCGACCCGCCGCGGCTGGCCGCCTGGATGGCCGGGCGCGGGGTCACCATCTCCTTCCTGCCCACGCCGCTGGCGGAGGCGCTCCTGGCCGATGGGGGACCGCGGATCCCCAGCCTGCGCTGGCTGCTGGTGGGAGGCGACCGCCTCCGCCTCCACCCGGAGCCGGGGCACGGCTTCGCTCTGGGCAACCTCTACGGCCCGGCGGAGGCGTCGGTGGTGACCAGCGCCGGCCGGGTGACCCCGCGGCGGCGCGGGGAGGCCGGGCCGGTCCCCTCCCTCGGCCGGCCCATCGGCGGATTGCGGATCCACCTGCTGGACCGCTCTCTGCGGCCGGTGCCGCCGGGCACGGTGGGAGAGCTGCTCGTGGGCGGGCCCGCCCTGGCCCGCGGCTACGTGGCGGATCCGGCCCGCACGGCGGAGCGGTTCCTGCCCGACCCCTGGGGCGCGGGGGAGCGGCTCTACCGCACCGGAGACCTCTGCCGCTTCCGCCGCGACGGCGAGATCGAGATCGTCGGCCGGGCGGACCACCAGGTCAAGATCCGCGGCCAGCGCATCGAGCCCGGCGAGATCGAGGCGGCGCTGGCGGCGCTGCCGGATGTCCGCGAGGCCGTGGTGGTGGCGCGCGAGGGGCGCCTGGTCGCCTACGTGACCGGCGGCGCCAAGGTCGACGCCCTGCGCGCGGCCCTGCGCGAGCGCCTGCCGGACTTCATGGTGCCGGCCGTCTTCGTCACCCTTGACGTCCTCCCCTTGACCCCCAACGGCAAGGTGGACCGCCAGGCGTTGTCTTCCATGGGGGCGGCGCCGGAGCCGCCGGGCGCCACAGAGACCTATCAGGCGCCGCGCACGCCGGTCGAGGAGGTGGTGGCCGGCATCTGGGCCGAGCTCCTCGGCCTCGACCGGGTGGGGGTGGACGGCGACTTCTTCGCCCTCGGCGGGCATTCCCTGCTGGCCGCGCGGGTGACCTCGCGCCTGCGCCAGGCCTTCGGCGTCGAGCTGCCGGTGCGCGATCTCTTCGAGGCCCCCACGGTGGCGGCGCTCGCCGCCCGTATCGAGGCGGCGCGCCGGACCGGCGCGACCTCAAGCGCTCCCCCTCTCGTGCCGGCGCCGCGCGGCGGGGACCTCCCCCTGTCGTTCGCCCAGCAGCGGCTCGGGCTGATCGATCAGCTGGAGCCGGGCACGCCGCTCTACAACCTGCCGCTGGTGCTGCGCGCCGAGGGGCCGCTGCGGGCCGCGGTGCTGCGGCGTGCCTTGAGCGAGATCGTGCGCCGCCATGAGGCTGTGCGCACCGTCTTCGCCTCGCGGGAAGACGCGCCGGCCCAGGTGATCCTGCCGCCGGCCCCCTTCTCCCTGCCGCTGGTGGACCTGTCGGCGCTGCCGGAGCCCGCGCGCGAGGCGGCGGCCCTCGCCCTGGCCGGGGAGGAGGCCGTCCGGCCGTTCGATCTCAGACGCGATCCCATGCTGCGGGGGGTGCTGCTGCGCCTGGGGGAGGAGGACCACGCCGTCGCCCTCACCATGCACCACGTCGCCAGCGACGGCTGGTCCCTGGGGCTCCTGGTGCGCGAGGTGAGCGCGCTCTACGCCGCCTTCGCCGAGAGGCGGCCCTCGCCCCTGCCCGAGCTGCCGGTGCAGTACGCGGACTTCGCCCTCTGGCAGCGTTCCTGGCTGCGCGGCGAGCTCCTGGAGGGCGAGATCGCCTGGTGGGCGAATGAGCTCGCCGGCTTGCCGCCCGTCCTGGAGCTCCCCGCCGACCGGCCGCGGCCGGCGGCGC
>JAICSG010000946.1 GCA_025937035.1 Thermoanaerobaculia bacterium
CGGGCGGTCGCCTTCGAGGGGCTGCTGGTGAGCGGCGAGCGCTTCGCCGAGCGGCTGATGACGGCGGTGCCCGCCGACCCGAAAGAGGACCGGCTGGTCCACATCGCCACCGACGGCGAGACCTACGGCCATCACCACCGCTATGGCGAGATGGCCCTCTCCTACGCCCTCCACCACGTCGAGGCGAACGGGCTGGCCCGGCTGACCAACTATGGCGAGTACCTGGAGACGCATCCGCCGGAGCACGAGGTGGAGATCGTCGAGAACACCGCCTGGAGCTGCGTCCATGGGGTGGACCGCTGGCGCGAGGACTGCGGCTGCCACACCGGCGGCGAGCCAGGGTGGACGCAGGCTTGGAGGGCGCCGCTCCGCCAGGCCCTCGACTGGCTGCGCGACGAGCTGATCCCCGTCTGGGAGCGGGAGGCGGCGAAGGTTTTCAAGGATCCCTGGGGGGCGCGAGATGCCTACATCGAGGTGCTCCTCGACCGCTCGCCCGCGTCGGTCGACGCGTTCCTCGCCCGCGTCTCGGCCGGCCCGACGCCGGAGAGGGAGCCCCAAGTGCGGGCCCTCAAGCTTCTGGAGCTACAGCGCCACGCCATGCTCATGTACACGAGCTGCGGCTGGTTCTTCAACGACCTCGGGGGGATCGAGACGGTGCAGATCCTGCGCTACGCCGGCCGCGTGGCCCAGATCGCCCGGGAGGTCCTCCAGGTGGCGGTCGAGCCGCGGCTCCTGCGGCTCCTGGAGCGGGCGAGGAGCAACGTGCCCGCCGTCGGCACAGGCTACGACCTCTACGAGCGGATCGTGCGCCCGTCCGTGGTGGACCTCCCCCAGGTGGCGGCCCACTACGCGGTCTCGGCGCTGTTCGAGGATTATGGAAACCCGGCGCCGGTCTACTGCTTCTCCGTGGAGCGGGAGAACGGCCGCACCTTCCGCTCCGGACGCACCCGCCTGTCGATCGGCAGGGCCCGCGTCACCTCGGGGCTGACCGGCAAGACCGGCGCCTTCGCCTTCGGGGTCCTGCACTTCGGGGATCACAACCTCAACGCCGGCGTGATCCCGTGGACGGAGGAGCTGGAGGAGTACCACATCCTGGTGCTGGAGGCGGGAGCGGCCTTCGAGCACGGCGACCTGCCGCAGGTGGTGCGCCTCCTCGATCGCTATTTCGGAAGCATGCCCTACTCCCTGCGCTCGCTCTTCCGGGACGAGCAGCGGCGCATCCTGGACCGCATCCTCGGCTCCACCCTGGCCGAGGTGGAGGATGAATTCCGCCACGTCTACGAGGCGCACGTGCCGCTGATGCGGTTTCTGAAGACCCTGGGCACGCCGCTCCCCAAGGCCTTCGCCGCCGCCGCCGAGCTCATCCTCAACGCGGACCTCCGGCGGGCCGTCTCCCATCCAACGGCCGATCCCGAGGAGGTCCAGCGCCTGCTCGACGAGACCACCGCCCTGGGGGTCGACCTCGACCGCAAGGAGCTCTCCTACGCCCTGGAGCAGGCCCTCGGGACCCTGATGGAAAACCTCCGCGAGCGCCCCGAGGACCCGGAGCTCCTCCGCCGCGTCCACGAGGCGGTCACCCTCGCCCGCTCGGCCCCCTTCCAGGTCGACCTCTGGCGGGCCCAGAACCGGTGCTACGATCTCCTCCAGACGGTCTATCCGGAGCAGGCCGAAAGGGCGGGCCAAGGGGACGCCGCGGCGGCGGAGTGGGTCGGCCGGTTCAAGAAGCTGGGAGAGGGATTGGCGGTGCGAGTGGGGTAATGGCCCACCCCTTGCAGCTCCACCGGGGCCATGCCGAGGAAGTCCCCTCTTTCGACGTACCGCCTCCAGCTCCGCCCTGAATTCGGCTTTGACGACGCCGCATCAATCGCGGACTACCTATCCGACCTCGGAATCACCCATCTCTACAGCTCGCCGTACCTCCAGGCGGCGCGGGGGAGCGCGCATGGGTATGACGTGGTCGATCCCACGCGGGTCAACGAGGAGCTGGGGGGCGAGGAGGCGCACGCGCGGCTCTGCCGGACGCTGGGGGAGAAGGGGCTCGGGCAGGTGCTCGACATCGTCCCCAATCACATGGCGATCACCGAGCGCGGGAATACGTGGTGGTGGGACGTGCTGGAGAACGGTGCCGCGAGCCGCTACGCCGCCTACTTCGACGTCGACTGGAATTCCCCCCAGGCCCGGCTGCAGGACAAGGTGCTCCTCCCCATCCTCGGCGACCACTACGGCCGGATCCTGGAGAACGGCGAGCTGGAGCTGGTGCGCCGGGGGGGCAAGTTCGAGA
>JAICSG010000386.1 GCA_025937035.1 Thermoanaerobaculia bacterium
AGCTGGAGGAGGCGTCCACCGCGCATGACGCCGATGCGGTCGGCCAGGCGGAAGGCCTCGCCGAGGTCGTGGGTCACCAGGACGGCGGTCTTGGCGAGGCGGCTCTTCAGCTCCAGGAACTGGCGGTGGAGCTCGATACGGGTCAGGGCGTCGAGGGCCCCGAAGGGCTCGTCGAGGAGGATCAGCGGCGGATCGGCGGCGAGGGCGCGGGCGAAGGCCACGCGCTGGCGCTGGCCTCCGGAGAGCTCGGCGGGGTAGCGGCCGGCCTGGGCTTCGGAGAGGCCGACCAGCTCCAGCATCTCCCGCGTCCTCTCCCGGCGACGGTCCCGATCCCAGCCGAGGAGACGGGGGACCAGCTCGACGTTGCGCTCCACCCGCCAGTGGGGGATCAGGCCGCCGTCCTGCGGCACGTAGCCGATGCGGCGGCGCAGGGCGATGGGGTCGAGGTCCGCCACCGGCTTCCCCTCCACGCGCACGGCGCCGGCGGAGGGCTCGATCATCCGGTTGAAGGTGCGCAGAAGGGTGGTCTTCCCCGAGCCGCTCTCGCCCACGAGGGCCACCGTCTCCCCGGGATTCACCGCCAGGGTCACTCCGGCGAGGGCGGCCGTGCCGTCGCCATAGGTCTTGGCGACCTCGACCGCCTCCAGGATGGGCTCGCCGCGCACGGCGGGTAGTCTAACCCGCGGGGTGCTACCATCGCGGCGCCATGGACAATGAGACCGTGAACGACCCGGAATCCGCCAGGGAAGGCGAGGTGCTCGTCGTGGGAGCGCCCCAGGGCTTCCTCCAGAAGATGGTGACCCCTCATCACAGTCTGTTCGTGGACGAGCCGAAGAGCGTGGGCGGGACCGACGCCGGTCCGACTCCCTATGACCTGATCCTCGGCGCTCTCGGCGCCTGCACCTCGATGACGCTGCGGCTCTATGCGGACCGCAAGGGCATCCCCCTGGAAGAGGTCCGGGTGCGGCTCCGCTTCTCGCGGATCCACGCCCTCGACTGCGCCCAGTGCGAGACCAAAGAGGGGAAGATCGACCACATCGACCGCGAGATCGAGGTGACCGGCCCCCTGACCGAGGCCCAGCGGCAGCGCCTGCTGGAGATGGCGGACCGCTGCCCGGTGCACCGGACGCTGCAGTCGAAGATCGACATCACGACGCGGCTGGCGTAGGCGGGAGGACACCCCCGTCACCGCCAGGAGACGGACGTCCGCCCCGCCATACGCCCCCAAATCCCGCTCTCCCTCCCAAGCTACTGAAAACAAAGCATTGCCGTTTCCGAGCCACCCCTGGCACGGTCCGTGAAATCCAGGGAAAGACAAGCGCCGGGTGGATGAGACAGCAAGGGTGGAAGACAGAGAGCCGGCGGGTCTTTGAACGACAGCGAACGAAACGGCGTACGGCGCCTTGGAGAGCGCCGCGCGCCGAAGAAAAAGGCAATCTCCTCTCCCTCCGGTGCCGGGGCGGGTCTAAATGCCCTCCGCCCGTCCCGGCCCTCTTTTTTCTCTCCCGAAGCCTTGCCCTCTCCCGCGTTACCCCGATAGAGTCTCCCTGCGGCTTGGGAAGCGCTAAGAGCTTTGCGTTGCAAGATATAGCCGTTTATCGATGCCTGTCCACGCCCCGTATAATCGATCCGTGAGTGAGAACGTCGAGGTGGAGCCGCGTATCCTGCCCCGCTCCGAGCACCCGATCTCCCGCCGCGACATCGACAAGAACGCCCTCAAGGTCCTCTACCGCCTGCACAACGCCGGCTACTTCGCCTACATGGTGGGGGGGAGCGTCCGCGACCTCATGGTGGGACGCCGCCCCAAGGACTTCGACGTCGGCACCAACGCCAAGCCGAACGAGATCCGGCGGCTGTTCTCGAACTCGCGGATCATCGGCCGCCGGTTCCGGCTGGTCCATGTCTTCTTCCATGACGGCGGAGTGGTCGAGGTCTCGACCTTCCGCCGCAACCCCGACCCGGAAGAGCAGCGGGGGGAGCCGGGCGAGCTCCTGATCACCAGCGACAACACCTATGGCACGCCCCGCGAGGACGCCTTCCGCCGCGACTTCACCGTCAACGCGCTCTTCTACAACGTGGCCGACTACACGGTGATCGACCACGTCGGCGGCATCGACGACCTCGAGCGCAAGCTGATCCGGGCCATCGGCGATCCGGGGGTGCGCTTCCAGGAGGATCCCGTGCGGATGCTCCGCGCCTGCGAGTTCGCGGGGCGGCTGGGCTTCGGCATCGAGGCCAGGACGCAGGAGGCGATCCACCAGCACGCGCGGGAGCTCGAGAAGGCCTCCCCGGCGCGGCTGACCGAGGAGATCATCCAGCTCCTGAAGTGCGGCCGGGCCGGCGCCGCCATGCAGTGGATGCTGGAGCTCGGCCTCCTCCAGGTGCTGCTCCCCGAGGCCTACGCCATGCTCACCGCGGGCGCCCGGGGGCTCGGGGACTTCGGGCAGATCCTGCCGGTGATCGACCGCCTGGTGGCTTCGGACCGTCCTCTGCCGGACACCGGGCTGCTGGCGGCGCTGCTGCTGCCCAAGGTCATGCTCCAGCGGCTCGACGTCGAGGCCTCGGCCGGCCGGCCGATGCGCCGGGCGGAGATCGAGACCCTGATCCAGGAGGAGATCGCGCCGTTCTTCTCCCGGCTCACCCTCTCGAACCTGCGGGCCCAGCAGGTCTACCACGCGCTGATGGGGTTCCAGCGCCTGTGCGAGCCGGTCAACACGTCCCACGAACGGGTGAAGCTGGCCCGCAAGCCCTACTTCGACGACGCCCTGCTCCTGTTCGAGATCCTCGTCCAGGCGACGGGGGAGGGGCAGGAGGCGCTCGCGGCCTGGCAGGCCGCGGCCCGCCGCCGGCCGCCGCTCAAGGCTCCCACCGACACCCCGGCCCGCGAGCGCCCCCGCCGCCGCCGCCGGCGCCGCCCCGCCTCGTGAAAAGTTTCACAAGCCGCGAGGGCTTGGCATAGGATAGGTCCGGTCTGCGACACGACTGAGGAAAATCCATGGCCTGGTTCACTGATCTCTATCGATCCGCGGTGGGCAAGAAGGCGGTGATGGCCGTCACCGGCATCATCCTCTTCGGCTTCATCGTCTTGCATCTGATCGGCAACCTGAAGCTGTACGAGCCGGGGATGTACCGGGGCTCGCTGTGCGCGGCCGGGCTCCCCTGCGATCCCAGCGGCAACGCGCACTATCTGGACGCCTACGGCTATTTCCTGCGCCACGTGGGCGAGCCGGCCCTGCCGGCCTACGGCGCCCTGTGGATCGTCCGCCTCGTGCTGATCGTCGCCGTGCTCCTGCACATCTGGTCGGCCTGGGCGCTCACCCGCATGGCCCAGGCGGCGCGGCCGCGGGCCTACGCGGCCACCCCCAGGCGGCACACCACCTACGCCTCGCGCACCATGCGCTGGGGCGGGGTCATCATCCTGCTCTTCGTCATCTATCACCTGCTCGACTTCACCGCCGGCGTCGTGAATCCCGGCTTCCAGGAAGGGGCGGTCCACCGCAACGTGGTGGCCAGCTTCTCGGTCTGGTACGTGGCGCTGTTCTACATCCTGGCCCAGCTGGCGCTCGGGCTCCACCTCTACCACGGGCTGTGGAGCCTGTTCCAGTCGCTCGGCTGGAACAACCCGCGCTTCAACCACTGGCGCTCCGGCTTCGCCCACGCCTTCGCCTGGATCATCACGATCGGCAACATCTCGTTCCCCCTGGCCGTGCTGACCGGCCTGGTCCATATGTAGGAGCGCGAGCCCATGGCTACGACGACGCTCGACAGCAAAACCCCCGCCGGTCCCATCGAGAAGAAGTGGGACGACCACAAGGGGCATCTCAAGCTGGTCAACCCCAACAACAAGCGGAAGTTCACCATCCTGGTGGTGGGCTCCGGGCTCGCCGGGGCCTCGGCCGCGGCCAGCCTGGCCGAGCTCGGCTACGAGGTGAGGTGCTTCTGCTTCCAGGACTCCCCCCGCCGCGCCCATTCGATCGCCGCCCAGGGGGGCATCAACGCCGCCAAGAACTACCACAACGACGGCGACAGCGTGTTCCGGCTCTTCTACGACACCGTCAAGGGGGGCGACTTCCGCTCCCGCGAGGCCAACGTCTACCGCCTGGCCCAGGTGTCGGTCAACATCATCGACCAGTGCGTGGCGCAGGGGGTCCCCTTCGCCCGCGAGTACGGCGGCCTGCTCGACAACCGCTCCTTCGGCGGCGCCCAGGTCTCCCGCACCTTCTATGCCCGCGGCCAGACCGGCCAGCAGCTCCTGCTCGGCGCCTACCAGGCCCTGGAGAAGGAGGTCGCCGCCGGCAAGGTCAAGATGTACCCCCGCACCGAGATGCTCGACGTGGTGGTCGACGGCCGCGGCCGCGCGGTGGGCATCATCACCCGCGACATGGTTACGGGCAAGATCGACCGCCACGCCGGCCACGCCGTGGTGCTGGCCACCGGCGGCTACAGCAACGTCTACTACCTCTCGACCAACGCCAAGGGGTCGAACGTCACCGCCGCCTGGCGGGCCCACCGCCGGGGCGCCCTGTTCGCCAACCCCTGCTACACGCAGATCCACCCGACCTGCATCCCGGCCTCGGGCGACTATCAGTCCAAGCTGACCCTGATGTCCGAGTCGCTGCGCAACGACGGCCGGGTCTGGGTACCCAAGCAGACGGGCGACAAGCGCCGGCCCGACCAGATCCCGGAATCCGACCGCGACTACTTCCTCGAGCGCCGGTACCCGAGCTTCGGCAACCTCGTCCCCCGCGACGTCGCCGCGCGCAACATCAAGCACATGGTCGACGAGGGGCTGGGCGTCGGCCCGCAGAAGAACGGCGTCTACCTGGACTTCGCCGACGCCATCAAACGGCTGGGGAGGAAGGCGATCGAGGAACGCTACGGCAACCTCTTCGCCATGTACGAGAAGATCACCGGCGACGACCCCTACG
>JAICSG010000910.1 GCA_025937035.1 Thermoanaerobaculia bacterium
GAGATCCAATGCCCAAGCCCCTGCTCCCCCTCCTGCTCTTCCTCATAGCCACCGCCGTCTCCGCTGAAACCCCCACCGGCTTCATTGACGCCCCCGGTGGCGGCAGGCTCTGGTATGAGGTCAAGGGGCAGGGATCGCCGGTCGTCTTCCTTCATGACGGCTTGGTGTCGAGCGCCGGGTGGGAGGGGCCTTTCGAGGAGATCGCCAGGAGCTTCCGGGCCATCCGCTACGACCGCCGGGGGTTCGGCCGCTCGGAGGCTCCGAAGGGGCCCTATTCCGACGTCGCCGATCTCCAGGCCGTCTTCACAACGCTGAGGATCGGCCGCGCGGTGCTGGTGGGATGCTCGAACGGCTCCAAGCTGGCGGTGGACTACGCGCTCGCCCATCCGGACCAGGTCGAGGCGCTCGTGCTCGCCGGTCCCGTGATCTCCGGCCTCCCCTACTCCGAGCACTTCCTGCGCCGGGGCCTGGTCAACTTCTGGCCGATGTTCCAGGAGAAGAGCCGGGAGAAGCTGATCGAGGCCTGGGTCCAGGACCCCTATCTCACGGATTCCCACAATGCCCAGGCGCGGACCCGCCTCCGCGAGCTGCTGACGAAGGACCCCGGCCCGCTGACCGCCACCGTCCCGGAGAGCCGGCCGCCGGACCACCCCGCCGCCGGCCGTCTCGGCGAGATCCACGTCCCCACCCTGATCCTGGTGGGCGCGTCGGACATCCCCGACGTCCACGCCCACGCCGGGGTCCTGGAGGCCGGCATCCACGGCGCGCGGCGGATGATCGTGCCAGGCGCCGGCCATCTGATCCAGCTCGAGCAGCCGGGGCTCCTCACCCGGGAAATCCTGCTCTTCCTGAGGCCCGAGGAGGTGGTCGAGCGCGAGTTGGCGGCGATCCCCCGCCCTTCGCCGGCAGCCCTGGAGGAGGCCCGGCGCGCTCTCGCCTACGATTCCAAGGCGCCGCTGGACATCCAGGAGGCCGGCACCGAGCGGCGCGGCGACGTCCGGATCGTCGACCTCTCCTACGCGAGCCCGGCGGGCGGGCGGGTGCCGGCTTATCTGATCCTGCCGCCGGGCGAGGGGAAGCACCCCGCCGTCCTCTTCCTCCATCCGGGCCAGGGAGACCGCAAAACCTTCGTCGACGAGGCCGTGGGGCTCGCGAAAGACCGCGGCTTCGTCTCGCTCACGATCAGCGCCCCCTTCCGGCGACCGGAGAACCAGGGGAAACGGGGCGGCAATCCCTGGAATCCGGAGGTGGAGCGCCGGGAGAAGATCCAGACGATCCAGGATCTCCGCCGCGGCTTCGATCTCCTGGCCGCGCGCCCCGAGGTCGATCCCGGGCGCCTGGCCTACGTCGGCCACAGCCTGGGGGCAACGATGGGCGGAACGTTCGCCGGAGTCGAGAAGCGCCCGCGCGCCTTCGTCCTGATGGCGGGCTACCCGTCGCTCACCCACGCGATAATGCACAACGGCGATCAGGGCTCCCTCGCCTTCCAGGAGCTCGCGACCCCCGAGCAGCGGGACGCCTATGTGAAGGCCATGGAGCCCCTCGACGCCCTCTACTATGTCGCCTCCGCCGCTCCCGCGAAGCTGCTCTTCCAATTCGCGAAGCGGGACGAATTCATCACCCCCTGGGACGCCGCGGCCTACGTCCGGGTGGCGAAAGAGCCCAAGGAGGTGTTGTGGTACGACACGAATCACTTCTTCAACGACCAGGCCCGGCGGGACCGGGATGAGTGGCTGGTGAAGGCCCTGCAATGAACGGCCGATCCCTGGAGCCGCTTACACCGATCTACACCGCGGAGCTGTTTCCGCCGCTCCATCAGGAGCTCCTCGCTCTTCTGCGAGGGCTCGCGCCCGCGGACTGGGAGCGGCCCACGGTCGCGGGCTCCTGGCGCGTGCGCGACGTGGCCGCGCATCTCCTCGACGGGGACCTCCGCAAGCTCTCGATCCAGCGCGACGGTCATCTGGTCCCTCCCGAGGAGCCGATCGGCGGCTACGGAGACCTCGTCGGCTTTCTGAACCGGCTGAACGCGGAGTGGGTGGCGGCCTCCCGGCGCTTAAGCCCGCGCGTGCTCGTCGACCTCCTCGCGATGACCGGACCCGCGGTCTCCGAGGTGATGGCCGCGCTCCCACCGCACGAGCCGGCCATCTTCTCCGTCGCCTGGGCCGGCGAGAGCCGCTCCGAAAACTGGTTCGACGTCGGCCGGGAGTACACCGAGCGCTGGCACCACCAGATGCAGATCCGCGACGCGGTGGGGGCCCCGCTCCTGCTGGAGCGCCGCTGGCTCCATCCGCTGCTCGACCTCTCCGTCCTCGCGCTGCCGCGGGCCTATGAATCCGTGGCGGCGGACCCGGGGACGGCGATCGTCTTCGCGGTCAC
>JAICSG010000483.1 GCA_025937035.1 Thermoanaerobaculia bacterium
GTTTTGATCGTTTCCCGCAGCGACGCCTGCGCGTGCGTGGCCCGCGGCGAGGCGTTGAAAAAAGCGATCGGTTTATAAATGAATTCTTCTCCACCGACCAGCCAGTCCAGCAGGTTCTTCAGCGCGCCCGGCACGCCGTGGGCGTACTCGGGGACCGCGAAGAGCAGGCCGCCGGCCTCCCGCACCCGGACCCGCAGCTCGCTCACCGCGGCGGGCTCCGCCCCCTCCAGATCGGGATTGAAATGCGGCAGCCCTCCGAGGCCTCTATAAAGGTCGATCTCCACGCCCGCGGGCGCCAGGAGGGCCGCGGCGCGCAGCAACGCGGTGTTTGTGGAGGCGGCCCGCAGGCTGCCGGAGATGGCGAGGATCTTCATGGCGGGGGAGGGTATCCCACATCGCAAAGGAAGGCAGGGCCCTCCCCGCCCGCCAAACGGGGAAGAGCCCTGGCGTACCCAGCGAATGGGCACGTCTTTCCCATCAATTGTCAATGAACCGGAGAAAAGGACAGCGACTCGGCCCAGGAGCTCAGTCCCCCGGGCCCGGCGCCCTTTTCCCTCCATCAATCCTGCGCGGCAGAGCATACTACCCATAGCATAGAGTACGCAAGGTATTCCCCGCGTCTTCCCCCGCGAGGTTGCGGCCCAACGGCCTTCGGGACGATCCAAAAGAGTTTTTCCCCGGGAGAAAGAGCTTTTTCTCCGGGAAAAGGGCTTTCTTGGGAGCCCGCGCCACAAACTTGGATTTTTCTCGCTCAGGAGGCTAGACAGCCGGCCGGACTCGTGCGTATAGTACGCATGCTTCGAGGATTTCACCCAGGGACGACGGCTGACATGGCGTCTTGAAACCCGACGGACCCGATTCCGGACAGGCCGGAGCGGGGACGGTAAACCAACGATTGGGATCCGGGATCGGGATATCCCCCCAATCACTTTTCGTAAGGAGAAGGATCATGGCTACGCAAGGCAGCACCATTCCGGAACGGATCGCGCGGTGGAAGGTGATCTCCGCCGGTCTCAAACCCCTGCTCACCGACATGCCGCACCTCGCGGACCTGCACGGTCAGCTCGAGAAGGTCATCGCTCAGTCCGAGGAGCTGGATGCCCGCGCCGAGGCTCTCAAGGCCGAAAGCCGGGCGGTCAACGCCAACCGGTCGGCGCTCGCCAAGTCCGGCGACGACCTCCGGGCGCGTCTCGGCGCCTCGCTCCAGACCACCTACGGCTTCAAGAGCGAGAAGCTGATCGAGTTCGGCCTCCAGCCCCGCAAGGCACGGGGCCGCGACAAGCAGCCCCGGGTCAAGAAGCCGGCGGCCACCACGCCGTCGACGACGCCGGCGACTCCCGCCCCGCAGGCGGGGACGCCGGCACCGAAACCGGCCTAGACGCGGTTTGTAACCTTTGCCGTATCTCCGGGGCGGCCCCAGCCGGCCGCCCCGCTTTTTGACGGGATCTCACGGGTTGTGTGTGAATCGTGGCCCGAGGTGTCTTCAATATCCCTCGGGGCCAGGGTTTTCCGTTCTTTGACAATTTAAACCTTCCACATTTCCGCGGGGGCGGAAACCGGCGCCGCCCCCGCGGCCCTCCTATTTAATCCTATTCGAAGAATGGCATGGATCATGCTGAATTCGTCCCCCGGCGCGGAGGTCGGGGACTTTGCGCCAGCAGTGTCCGGCTGGTCGCCCCCCTGCCTTTCCGATCACCCCACCGCCAACTTCAGGAGGTACCAATGCTCCATAGGGTTACTCTGTCCCTCCTCCTTTCGGCCGTCCTGCTGGCCGGCGGCGCGCTCGCGCAGACCACCAGCACGCTGAGCGCCGAAACGGGCAACAACACGAGCGCCGCCGACAGCTTCACGGGCCAGTCGAACGGCAACGCGCCCGCGGGCAACGTCAGCAAGCTGCCCACGCGCTCGATGCTCTATGCGGGCGCCGCCACCAAGGTCTACGCTCACCTGCTCCCCTGGTTCTGCACCGCGGGATCGCGCCCGGACTGTTCGTGCGGCACCGGCAGCGATGGCGTCTACCGGTGCCACGGCCACGTCACCACCGGCTACACGTCGAGCGATCCCGCCCAGGTCAAGCGCCAGGTGGACGACATGATCTCACGCGGCATCGACGGCATGATCATCGACTGGTACGGGCCCAACAAGGCGATTGAAAACGATTCCACGATCGCGGTGCGGAACGAGGCGCAGACGCGCACCGGCTTCGAATTCGCGATCATGGAGGACAAGGGCGCCTTCCAGAACGCGACCGACAAGGAAGCCCAGATCATCAGCGATCTGAATTACTGCGCGACCAATTTCTACGGCTCCTCGGCCTACATGCGCCGGGACGGCCGGCCGGTGGTCATCTTCTTCGGCGTCGAGGCCTACACGCTCGACTGGAACCGCATCCGCGGCGGCGTGCAGGGCAATCCGCTGTTCATCTTCGAGGACGCCAACGGCTTCAAGCACGCCCAGAGCGACGGCGGCTTCTCCTGGGTGAAGCCCAGCGAGACCCCGACGACCTATCTCGATTATTTCTACAGCAAGGCCCTCGATCCCACCTGGAACGACGTCTCCGGGAGCGAGAAGCAGGTCTTCGGCTCCGGCTATCTCGGCTTCAACGACACGCTCGCCACCTGGTCGCTGAACCGCATCCAGTCGCAGGCTTGCGGCCAGACCTGGCTGGAGGCGATGGGCCGGGTGAACGCCAACTTCAGCTCCACCACGCCGCTGGCCAACCTCCAGCTCGTGACCTGGAACGATTATGACGAGGGGACGGAGCTCGAGACCGGCGTGGACAACTGCACCAGCGTCTCGGCCTCGGTGGCGAACGGCACCCTGAGCTGGACCCTCTCCGGCACGGGCCAGGACAACACCATCGACCGCTACCGCATCTGGAGCAGCCCGGACACCGACGGCCAGAATCTCACCCTCCGCAAGGAGGTGCTAGGCGGCACGGCCCGCTCGGTGGCGATCAGCGATCTCGGGCTGCCGGCGGGCAATTACATCCTTTACGTGCAGGCGGTCGGCAAGCCGTCGGTGCGCAATCAGATGTCGAACGGGGTCAACAGCTCGGGCGGCGGCACCTGCACCAGCGCGGGGTCGGTGACCATCACCACGCCCACCAACGGCGCCACGGTGAGCGCGCCCATCCATGTGGTGGCCAACGAGAGCTCCTGCCGCGTGGCGACCGACATGCAGATCTATCTCGACGGCACCCTGGTCTTCGATCAGGCCAGCATCGAATCGATCGATACCACCGTGGCCGCCGTCGCGGGGAGCCATCAGGTGGCGGTCAAGGCCTGGTACGCCGACGGCACCAATCAGCTTTCGATCGCGAACGTGACGGTGTCGAGCAGCAATCCGGTGACGGTCACCGCGCCGGCCGCGGGCTCGACCGTGCAGTCGAAGGTCCACGTCACGGCCACCGAGAACACCTCGCGGGCCGCGACCTCGATGCAGATCTATCTCGACAGCAAGCTGGTCTTCACCCAGTACAACACCGACAGCATCGACACCTACGTGGACGCCGGCTGCGGCTCGCACCAGATCGTGGTCAAGGCCTGGTACTCGGACGGCACGAACAACCCGGTGACGGTGAGCTTCTCGGTCAACCGGGCGAACCTCGTGTCGACGCCGACCAACGGCTCGACCGTCACCTCGCCCGTGCACGTGGTCTCGACCTCCTGCTCGGACCACACCGTGACGTCGACCCAGATCTACCTCGACAACGTGCTCAACACGCAGACCTCCACCTCCAGCCTCGACCAGTCGATCGCCATCTCCAGCGGCTCGCACTGCATCGTCGGCAAGGGGTGGGACAGCGCGGGAAACTCGTTCCTGACGACGCCGATCTGCTTCACGGTACAGTAGGGCCCCGGCCCCTCTCTCCCGAGGGAGAGAGGGGCCTATCCCACCAACCGATAGATCGCGATCCCCGGCTCCTCATAAACCTTTTCCATCCGCCGGCCCGGACCGGACCCGAACCGCTCCTCCCACCGCTCCGCGACCTTCGGGCGCACCGCCGTCGCGCCGACGTGGAGCACGATGTGGGTGAAGCCCATTCCGCGCAGCAGATCGAAGCCGTCGTCGTGCGGCACCAGGCGGATGTGATTGGCGAGCGTGGTGTAGCTCTCCGCCGTGTAGCCGCTGGTGCCGTTGGCGATCGGTTTCCAATGGATGGTGGAGGCGTAGAGGTATCCGTTCTCCCGGGCGGCGTCGCCATCGAGAGGGAGCTCGATCAGGGCCTTGACGTCCGGCCGGTCCCGCAGCCAGA
>JAICSG010001003.1 GCA_025937035.1 Thermoanaerobaculia bacterium
CCGCTGGAGCGCCGGGCGCGTCCTGATCCTCCCGGCCTTCTGGGTGGCGCTCGAATGGCTGCGCACCTATCTCGGCGGCGGCTTCCCCTGGAACCTCGCCGGCTACTCCTGGGTCGACGTGCCGGGCACCCTGCCCCTCTCGGCCTGGATCGGCGCCTATGGCATCGGCTTCCTGGTGCTCCTCACCAGCGTCTCGGTGGCCGCCTCGATCCAGCGCCGGCGCTGGGAGCCGGCGGCGATCGGCCTGCTCGTCCCCCTGCTCCTCCTCCCCCTCGCCGGGCGCTGGAGCCTGCGGCAGGACGCCCTTGCCCTTCACGAGATGGCCGGCTTCGGCCGCGCCGTCCGCCTGCTCCAGCCGAACATCCCCAACCTGGTCCAGTTCGACAACGCGGCGGTGATCCACAACTACCAGAAGGTGATCGGCCTGTCGATGGAGGCCTGCCAGCCGGGCGCGCTGGTGGTCTGGCCCGAGAGCGCCGCCTGGCCGTTCCTCTACCGCCGCGACGCCATGCTCGACGACGACCTCACCCGCCTCACCGACCGCGGCTGCACCGTGCTCTTCAACTCCGGCTGGCCGGTGGGCGACACCTTCTACAACTCGGCCTTCCTGGTCTCCCCCTCCGGCGAGGTGGACCGCTACGACAAGCGCCATCTGGTCCCCTTCGGCGAGTACGTCCCCTTCCGCGGCGTCTTCGGCTGGATGGACAAGCTGGCCCGCAACGCCGGCGAGATGCGGCCGGCGGACCGCACCGTCCTCCTCCCCTGGGGGGGCGAGAAGATCGGAATGGCGATCTGCTACGAGGTTGTTTTCCCCTCCGAGGTCGCGGTCCTCGTGCGGCAGGGGGCGACCCTCCTGATCACCATCACCAACGACGCCTGGTACGGCGACACCTCCGCCCCCTGGCAGCACTTCCGGGCGGCCCGCTTCCGCGCCGCCGAGAGCCGCCGGCCCCTGCTGCGGGCCGCCATCACCGGCGTCTCCGCCTGGGTGGAACCCGACGGCTCGGTGCGCGAGGAGTTGGGGGTCAACCAGGAGGGGATCATCCGCGCCCGGGTGCTGGGCCAGCGGGGTCTGACCCCCTTCAGCCGCTGCCCCTGGCTGGTGCCGTTCCTCTGTACGATCCTCGCCGGGGCGGCGTTTGGGGTATATTTCGCGCCAGCAAGGAGCAGAAGAACATGATCGCCTACGACGTCCAGCAGAAGATCGACGGCCTCGCCGAGCAGCTCACCAACCTCCGGGGGTATCTTTGAGGGGTCCGACCTAGAGCGCGAGCTGTCCGAGATCGACCACCAGATGCAGGAGCCGGGCTTCTGGGACAGCCCGGCCAAGAACGCCCCCGTCCTCCAGAAGCGCCGCGAGATCGAGCGCCGCCTCCAGACCCTGAACCGCCTGCGCTCCGACGCCGACGAGCTCGAGACCTGGCGCGAGCTCCTGAACGAGGGCGAGGCCGACCCCGAATTCGACCGCTTCCTGGAGCGGCTCACCGCCGACCTCGACAAGCTGGAGCTCCAGCTCAAGCTCTCCGAGCCGGACGACGAGAAGAACGCCATCCTCGCCATCCACCCCGGCGCCGGCGGCACCGAGTCCCAGGACTGGGCCGAGATGCTGCTGCGCATGTATCTGCGCTGGGCCGAGGCCCACGGCTTCGAGGTCGAGATGCTCGACCGCCAGGACGGCGACGAGGCGGGGATCAAGAGCGCCACCTTCGCCGTCCGCGGCCCCTACGCCTACGGCTACCTCAAGAGCGAGCACGGCGTCCACCGGCTGGTGCGGATCAGCCCGTTCGACTTCCAGGCCCGGCGCCACACCTCGTTCGCCTCGGTCGACGTCTACCCCGAGGTCGACGACGACATCGAGATCGAGATCAACGACAAGGATCTCCGGGTCGACGTCTTCCGCTCCTCGGGGGCCGGCGGCCAGCACGTCAACAAGACCGAGTCGGCGGTGCGCATGACCCACCTCCCCACCGGCATCGTGGTCTCCTGCCAGAACGAGCGCAGCCAGATCAAGAACCGGGCGATGGCGATGAAGGTCCTCCGCTCCCGCCTCTACGACCTGGAGATGCAGAAGCGCAAGGCCGAGCAGGCCGAGCGCGAGGGCAAGAA
>JAICSG010000233.1 GCA_025937035.1 Thermoanaerobaculia bacterium
GAAGTTTGGCTTCGATCCTGAGCGGATTGATGTCCTGCTGGAGGAGATCCGCGCCAGGGGTATTCAGGTCTCAGCCCGCCCCCTCGCGATCAGACTGCCTGACCCTGACGATGAGCCTTTTCTGGAGGTCGCCCTTACGGGTGGAGCAGGGTGTCTTGTCACGGGAAACGTCAAGCATTTTCCCGTCGAGGCTCGAAGAGGGGTTGAAGTACTTTCTCCTCGATCGTTCATCGAGCTTTATCGGGCGCAGTCGGAAAGCTGAGATACGCCCCCCCTTACTGCAGATACCCCAGCGCCCTGAGCTGCGCCGCATCCTCCGAGCCGACCTCGGCCGGCCCCAGGCGGTCAGAGGCGATGAGCCCCTTCTGGACGGTGCCCATCCACTCCTGGAGCCGTTGCGTGAGCTGGGCGTCGGCGGCGAGGCCGCGGGTCTCCCGGGGATCTTTCGCCAGATCGAAGAGCGCCGGCGCCCCTTCCGCCAGCCGCAGGATCTGCTTGCGGCCGTTCACCATCACCCCCACCTCCAGCAGACCCTTGCGCCGGGCATCCGTGGCTTCCCGGGAGGAGAGCACCGCGCCCTTGTGCGCCTCGAACCAGAGGACCCGGTCACGGGGCGGCGGAGCGCCGTTCTGCAGGACCGGGGCCCAGTCGAATCCCTCGAAGCTGGAAGGGATGGGCAGGCCCGCGAGGCCCAGGATGGTGGGCGCGACGTCGAGATTCAGGGCCGGAGCATCGATCGTGGTGCCGGGCCGGATCTTCCCCGCCCAGGCCATCCCGAGAGGGATGCGCAGGGTCGGCTCGTAGAGATTCCGGCCATGCCCCCAATAGCCGTGCTCCCCCAGGCTCTCGCCATGATCGGCGGCGAAGACGAAGAGGGTGTTGGCCTTGAGCTCAGGGTCCCGGTCGAAGGCCGCCAGCAGACGGCCCAGATGGGTATCGGCGAAGGCGATCTCGGTGTCGTAGCGGTCCGGCCGCGGGATCTCGCCGCGTTGAGGCAGCCCCAGCGGCCGGACCATCTCCTCGTGCAGCCGGTACGGGGCGTGCGGCTCCACGTAATGCACCCAGAGGAGGAAGGGCCGATGCCCCTTCCGCGCCACGGCGAGCCAGGCGAGGGCGGCGTCGGTGAGGTCCGCGGCGGTCGCCTCGTCCTTGAACAGGCCCAGCCAACGCTTGCGGGTGAACACCTCGTCGTAGCGGCCGAAGTGGTCGGCGAGCCCCGAGATCCGGTCCTTGAGCGGCCAGTTGCTCACGAAGGCGGCGCTTTCGTACCCCCGGCGGGTGAGCGCCCGCGCCACGGACGGCAGGCCCGGCCGCATCTTGAGGCCGTTGCGGGTGGCCCCATGCTCGTGAGGGTAGAGCGAGGTGAGCATCGAGGCGATCGCCGGATTGGTGAGCGGCTCGACCGTGCGCGCCTCGGTGAAGCGGACGCCGCTCGCCAGCAGGCGGTCGATGTTGGGAGTGGTCGGCCGGCGGTAGCCGTAGGCGGAGACGTGGTCGGCCCGCAGGGTGTCGACGGTGAGGATCACCACGTTGGGGAAGCGCTGGGCGGGACGGTCCGGCGTCTGGCGCGGGGTGGCGGGGAGGGCGAAGGCGAGAAGGAGGAGGAGCAGGAGGGCGGCCCGCCCTTTGCTAAGCTCATGGGCATGCAAAAGATTCAACCCGAGAAGTCCCCCGGCCCGGTCTCCTCCACGGAGGTGGAGGCGGCGGCGAAGAGCGGCGAGCCGCCGCGGTGGGGCAAGGGGACGGAATTCACCGAGGACGGCAAGTTCCTCGAAGGGCCGCACACCCGCGCGTCCGAATTCCGGCGCCTGCTGCGCATCGGCGCCGACTTCATCCGCGGCTTTCGGGGCCTGCACTTCGTGGGACCCTGCGTCACGGTCTTCGGCTCGGCCCGCTTCCAGGAAGATCATCGCTATTACGCCCTCGCCCGCGAGATGGGACGCCGGCTCGGCCGCGCCGGCTTCACGGTCCTGACCGGCGGCGGGCCCGGCATCATGGAGGCCGCCAACCGGGGGGCCCGCGACGTCCACGCGCCGTCGATCGGCTGCAACATCATCCTCCCCAAGGAGCAGAAACCCAACCCCTACCTCGACCGCTGGCTGGAGTTCCGCTACTTCTTCGTCCGCAAGGTGATGCTCGTCAAGTACTCCTACGCCTTCGTGGTGCTGCCGGGCGGCTTCGGCACCATGGACGAGATCTTCGAGTGCGCGACCCTCATCCAGACGGGCAAGATCAAGGACTTCCCCCTGATCCTGATGGGCACCGAATACTGGCAGCCGCTGAAGGACTTCCTCTGTCATCGCATGGTTCCGGAGAAGACGATTCTCGAGGCCGACGTCGACCGGCTCCTCTTCACCGACTCCGTCGACGAGGCCATGGAGCGCATCCTGAGCGCCGCCACCGGCGAGTTCGGGCTGGTCTGGCAGGCCTCTCCGCGCTGGTACCTCGGCGAGGGAGGTCTGCAAAAAACAGACCCCAGGAAGCGGGAGGAGGTCCGGAAGGCGGGTTAGGGCCTTACAGCATCTGGCTCGCCAGATTGGCCAGCGCCGAGCGCTCCCCCTTCTCCAGATTGACGTGCGCGTAGAGCGGGTTCCCCCGCACGCGGTCGATCAGGTAGGAGAGGCCGTTGCTGCTGGCGTCCAGATAGGGGGTGTCGATCTGGAAGATGTCGCCGGTGAGGATGATCTTGGTCCGCTCGCCGGCGCGGGTGATGATCGTCTTCACCTCGTGCGGCGTCAGGTTCTGCGCCTCGTCCACGATGAAGATGACGTTCGAGAGGCTGCGGCCGCGGATGTAGGCCAGCGGCACGATGTGGAGCTTCTCGGTCTCCACCATCTCGTCCACCTTGCGGTACTCCCGCTCCTTCTCGTCGAACTGGTTCTTGATGATCCCCAGGTTGTCCCAGAGCGGCTGCATGAAGGGGTTGATCTTCGACTGGATGTCCCCCGGCAGGAAGCCGATGTCGCGGTTCGAGAGCGGCACGATCGGCCGCGCCAGATAGATCTGCCGGAAGTGCCGCCGCTGCTCCATGGCCCCGGCGAGCGCCAGCAGCGTCTTGCCGGTGCCCGCGGCGCCAGAGAGGGTCACCAGCAGGACGTCCGGATTGAGCACGGCGTGCAGGGCGAAGGTCTGCTCGGCGTTGCGGGGGGAGATGCCGTAGGCGAGCGGCTTGACCACCCGCTCGACCCGGTCGGTGCGCGGGTTGTAGTAGGCGAGGGCCGACTTCGAGCCGCTGCGCAGGATGTAGTACTGGTTGGAGGTGGGCCGCTCGCGCAGGACCATCTCGACGGGGAGCGACTCCTCCTGGTAGAGGCGGTCGATGGCGGACGGATCTTCCACCTCGACCTCGTCCTTCCCCTTGGGAAGGTGGGAGGGGTCCTTGATCTTGACCGTCTCGTAGTCCTCGGCCGCCAGGTTGAGGGCCCGCGCCTTGAGCCGGAGATTGATATCCTTGCTGACCAGGATCACCGGCCGGTCCGGCTGCGAGCGGGAGAGGCTGAGGACGGTGTTGAGGATACGGTGGTCCGCCTTGCGGGCGCCGAAGACCTCGCTGGCGTCGATCCCCCCGTTCTCGTCGGTGAGCACGCGGAACTTGCCCCGCGAGGGGCCGTCGAGCGGGATCCACTCGTGCAGCATGTTGTGGTCCGAGAGCTTGTCGAGCTGGCGGATGAACTCGCGAGCCTGGAGATTCAGGACCGAGTTCCCCTTCTTGAACTGGTCCAGCTCCTCCAGCACCGTGATGGGAATCGCGACGTCGTGCTCCTGGAAATTCTGGAGAGCGTTGAAGTCGTGAAGGATGACCGACGTGTCCAGGACGAAGATCTTGCGCTGCGGCTCGGGCATGGGTTGTCGCTTGCGGTCCTTTCGTGGCGTTGGAGACAGGCTAGCTCAGGTGAGAGGATTTCGCCAACTCGGGAGCCCTCCTGGACTAAGATCTCCCGCCCATGGAGGCCAAATCCCAAGCCACCCCTCTCGGCGCCCGCCTGGAGGTGCTCGGAGCCGCGGCGCTCTTCTCGTCGGGAGGCGCGGTCATCAAGGCTATCCACTTCGCGGGATGGCAGGTGGCGGGCTTCCGTTCGGCCGTGGCGGCGTTCGCGCTCTTCGCGCTGCTGCGGGAGGTGCGGCGCCGTCCCACCCTGAAAGTGCTCGGCGTGGGGCTCGCCTACGCGGCCACGCTGGTCCTCTTCGTGCTGTCCAACAAGCTGACCACGTCCGCGAGCGCCATCTATCTCCAGTCCACGGCGCCGCTCTACGTGCTGCTGCTCAGCCCCTGGCTGCTGCACGAGAAGATCCGGGGCCGCGACGTGGTCTTCATGATCGTGCTGGCGGCCGGGCTCGGGCTCTTTTTCGTAGGCTCCGACCCGGTCTCGGCCACGGCGCCCAACCCGAAGCTCGGCAACATCCTGGCCACCGCCTCGGGGCTCACCTGGGCGCTGACCGTCATGGGCCTGCGGGCGCTCGGCCGGGGGGGCGAGGCCTGGGGACCGGCCTCGGCCTTCTGGGGGAACGTCTTCGCGGCGCTGCTCTGCATCCCCTTGGCATTGCCGCTGGCGCCGGCCCGTGCCACCGACTGGGCCCTGGTCTCCTTCCTGGGAGTCTTCCAGATCGCCGTCGCCTACTACTTCCTCATCCGCGGCCTGGTCCGGGTGCGAGCCTTCGAGGCCTCGCTCCTCCTGCTGCTGGAGCCGGTGCTGAACCCGATCTGGTCCTGGCTGGTCCACGGCGAACGGCCTGGCGTCTGGTCGATCGCGGGAGCGTCGGTGATCCTGGCGGCGACGGCGGTGAAGAGCTGGGCGGATGCGTCCCTTGCGCCGAAACTTTCAGCTCTTGAAAATCAGTGATCTCTGGGCGAAGATCAGAGCACCGTGACACCACTCTCGAGGGTGAAGCCATCGCCTGCGCAACGAGCGGCGGCTCGGGCGCCCGTCGACCTCGTGACCTACTACACCAGGGCGAGCATGGATTATCGTGCCTGGAGCCGCAACCTCAACATGCATTTCGGATTCTACCGCTGGGGCATGGACCCGCTGGCCCTCGAGAGCATGGTAGAAGAGATGAGCCGGCAGGTCTTCCGCCGGCTCGGCCTCAGGGATGGCATGAAAGTCCTGGATCTGGGCTGCGGGTTGGGAGCGCCGGCGCGGGCGCTGATCCGGCAACGCGACGTTGCGGTGACGGCGGTGACCAATGTGAAATATCAAGTCGCGATGGCGCGAAAGCTCAGCCGGGGGCTTCCGGCGCTCGGCACCGTCGATTGGATGCTCGGCGACTATACAGCCCTCGGCCTGCCCGGCGGAGCGTTCCAGGCGGCCTTCTCCATCGAGGCCTCCTGCCATGCGAGGGGCGCCGACAAGGAGCCGTTCGTGCGGGAGTGCTCGCGGCTGCTCGCGCCAGGAGCGAGGCTGGTGATCGCCGATGGCTTCATGAAGGGACGTGCCGACCTGCCGCTCTGGTATGCCACGATGCTCGGCTGCATGACCCGGGGCTGGGCGGTCGAGCGCTTCGCGGACCTCCCCGCCTTCTGCGCTTGCCTGGAGCGTCACGGCTTCACCGTGCTCGCCGCCGAGGACATTTCCTGGCGCATCGCGCCGAGCGTCGCCCACGTGCCGCGAGTGACGCTGGAGTTCCTCACCGAAGAGCTGCTCCTCCATGGCAAGACGCTCGACAGCGTGCAGTGGGGGAACGTCGTCGCCGCTCTGCTCTCGCCCTGGATCGGCCTGGGCCGCCCCTACTTTGGCTACTACCTGGTCACGGCGCAGAAGCTCCGCGGGCAGCGGAAGACCGCTGAAAGGGTGGGTAGGGCAGCGCCGCGACGAGTTGAGCGTCCGAGCCTTGAAGGAGCAGCTCTCAAGCTACTTGCAGCGAGCCGAGCGTGGTGACCGGATCGTCGTTTTGCGAGACGGCCAGCCGGTGGATGCGTTGATCCCCTTGTCCGGGCTCCCAGAGGTAACCGAGCAGCAGCGCTTGGCCGATCTCGTGAAGTAGTGCTCGCCGTCTGGAGGAGTGAATCCCCGGCCTTGCCGGGCTCCGGGGCTGAGATTTCCATCTCGCCCCGGTTTACCATTCGACCGCGGATCCTCAGCAATTATTACACTTGTAGTTCACCAGCCCGCTAGCCGTTACGCTGCCATCCGAATTTTCAGCACAGCTCAAGGGGGTATAGGTGTATGTGCAGGCGCCTCCTCGGCCTACACACGCGTTATCCGCCCAAAATCCTGCGTTCCGCTGACTCTGCTGATAGAGGGACGAGCAATCGGACGTAGTGCCTGGCGATTGGGTTGAGTCGAGCTGCTTGACTTCCCAGGGACAGGAGCAGGTTTGTGCATGGGCGGTAGTAACGGCTGCCAGAAGCAGAGTGACGAGACAAAGCGGGAGAGCTGAGAATGCGAGTTTTCTCATGATGACGCCTCCATCGATCAAGGCCGGGCACCAAGCACGGCCGAGCTTATCCAACTGGAAGGGCTTGATTTGACGGACACAAGGGCCGTTCCTTTGCCCTCTCCCATTAGGGGAAAGGGCAAAAGGGGCCGTGGGTTTGCCGTGAGTTTGTGGATTCCAACGCCTGTCAACGATACACTGTCACGAAGTCGCTGAGCGTGTTGCCGTCCGGCCATGCATTAGGGTAGCACTGGCCACCATA
>JAICSG010000607.1 GCA_025937035.1 Thermoanaerobaculia bacterium
CGCGCTACGATCTGAAGATCGCCAAGCGCGACGTCTGGCCCGCCGTCGAGCCCCGGGTACGGTCCCGCCGGACGGCTTGAGCCGCGCGGTGCTGACCCTGGACTGACTCGGGAACGGCTGCGACAGGGAGATGGCGAGGGAATCCCCATGGAGCCGACGGTCGGATTTGAACCGACGACCTGCTGATTACGAATCAGCTGCTCTACCACTGAGCTACGTCGGCTGAACGGAAACTTGGGGTCTCCGCGAAGCGGAGGCGTATTGTAGGGCATCCGCCCCGGTCAAGGCAACGGCGTCCCTCCTCCGGGTGTACCCTGCACCTTTAGCGGTGCGGGCGGGGACTTCCTGGAGGAGCAGTAATGCGAGCTTTAAAGTTCGGTGGCACTTCGGTAGGCAATGCGGAACGGATGCGGGGCGTGGCCGAGATCGTCGGCCGGCAGGCGTCCGAGGGGCCGCTCGTGGTGGTGGTCTCGGCCGTGGGCGGCGTCACCGACGCGCTCCTCAAGGGCGCCGACCAAGCCGCCGCCGGCGGCTCGGTGGTGCCGGCCCTGGCCCGCTTCCACTCGGTCCACCGCGAGATCCTCGACTCGCTCCGGCCCGAGCTCGGCCCCACCCGCGCCGCCGAGGCCGAGGCCGATCTCAGCGCCCTGGAACGCGAGCTCGAGGACCTGCTGCGCGGCTCCGGCCTCCTCCGCGAATGCCCCCCTTCCGCCCTCGCCCTCCTCTCTTCCCTGGGCGAGCGGGCCTCCTGCGCCCTGGTCTACCGCCTCCTCGAAGCCCGCGGGCACGAGGTACGGCTGCTCGATCCCAAGTCCCTGATCCGCACCTTCGGGCCGCCGCTGTCGTCCTCGCCCGACTGGACCGCCACCTGGGAGGCGTTCGCCCCCCTGCGGAACGATCCGCCGCCGGTCTCCGTCCTCCCTGGCTTCTTCGGCGGCGACGCCAACGGCCGGATCAACCTGCTGGGACGCGGCGGCTCGGACTACTCCGGCGCCATCGCCGCCTGGGCCGTCGACGCCGACCTGCTGGAGATCTGGACCGACGTGGACGGCATCTACAGCGCCGATCCGCGGCTGGTCCCCGCCGCCGCCGTGCTCCCCGAGGTCAGCTACGAGGAGGCCATGGAGCTGTCGTTCTTCGGCGCCAAGGTGCTCCACCCGAAGACGATCCAGCCGGCGCGCCAGAAGAGCATCCCGGTGCGGGTGCGCAACAGCTTCTCGCCGGACCATCCCGGCAGCCTGGTGCACCGCGACGCCGCGCCGGCCGCCAGCGGGGTGCGCGGCCTCACCTTCCTGCCCGGCGTCTCGCTGGTGGACGTCACCGGCTCGGGAATGGCCGGCGTGCCCGGCGTCGCCGCCCGGGTCTTCCAGGCCATGGCCGCCGCCAACATCTCGGTGATCCTGATCACCCAGAGCTCCAGCGAGCTCGCCATCTCCCTGGCGGTGACCGACGCCGACGGCCCCCGCGCCATTCAGGCGCTGCGCGAGGCGTTCGCCGCCGAGCTGGCGGCGGGGCTCCTCGACCCCCTCCAGATCCGCTCCGGCTGCGCCGTGGTCTCGCTGGTGGGGGACGGCATGCGCGACCGCCTGGGGGTGGTGGGCACCTTCGCCGGCGCCCTGGCGGACATCGGGGTCAACATCGTCGCCCTGGCCCAGGGGTCGACCGAGCGCAACATCTCGGCCGTGGTCGCCACGGAGGACGCCCGCCGGGCCGTGCGCCACATCCATGCCCAGCTCTTCGAGCGGCGGCATGAGCTGCAGCTCGTGGTCTGGGGCGTGGGGAACGTCGGCTCCAAGCTGCTGCGGAAGATCGGCGAGCACCAGGCCCGCCCGGGCCGGCGGGTCGATCTCAAGCTCTGCGCCGTGGCCAACTCGAAGCGTTGCGCCTTCGACGCCGAGGGGATCGATCCCACGGCCTGGCGGGACCGTATGGAGGCCGCCACTCTCCCCTCCCGCCTCGACTCCCTGCTGGAGGAGCTCGGCCGCGCCCGGCTGGTCAATCCGGTGTTCGTCGATTGCACCTCGGACGGCCAGGTGGCCGCCGCCTACGGCCGGCTGTTCGAGGCGGGGCTGCACGTGGTGACGGTCAACAAGAAGGCCAACAGCGCCCCGTACGAGGATTACAAGCACCTGCACGAGACCAGCGAGCTGCTCAAGCGCCGCTTCTTCTACGAAACCAACGTCGGCGCCGGCCTGCCGGTGATCGGCACCCTCCAGAGCCTGCTCAAGGGGGGCGACCGGGTGCTGCGGCTGGAGGCGATCCTCTCCGGCTCGCTCTCCTTCCTGCTCGGCGCCCTGGAGGACGGCGTCCCCTTCTCCGAGGCGGTGCGCACCGCCCGCGACCGCGGCTTCACCGAGCCCGATCCGCGCGACGACCTCTCCGGGCTCGACGTGGCCAGGAAGCTCCTCATCCTGGCCCGCGAGCTCGGCGCCACGCTCGATCTGGCGGATGTCCAGGTCGAAGGGGTGCTGCCGCCCGACTTCGACGCCTCGGGCGGGGTCGACGACTTCCTCGCCGGCCTGCCGCGCCTGGACGGCCTGTTCGAGGGGCGGCGGGCGCGGCTGGTCGAGGAGGGAAAGGTGCTGCGCCATGCCGCGGTCATCGAGGCGAAAAATGGCGGCTACTGCTGCCGGGTGGGGCTGGAGGCGGTCGGCCCCGAGCATCCGCTCTACGCCGTGCGCGGCGGCGAGAACGCCTTCTCCTTCCTCACCGAGCACTATCAGCCGACGCCGCTGGTGGTGCGCGGCTACGGGGCGGGCGGCGAGGTCACCGCCGCCGGGGCGCTGGCGGACCTGCTCAAGGTCGTGGCGTGAAGGCCGGTCTGGTGAAAGAATACCGCCCCTCATGACCCTGCGCGCCTACGCTCCGGCCAGCATCGGGAACTTCGCGGCCGGCTTCGACCTGATGGGCGCGGCGCTCGCTCCTCTCGACGGCACCCTCTGGGGGGACGTCGTGGGCGGGGAGATCGCCGCCGAGCCGTCGCTCACCGCCTCGGGCCCCTACGCGGGATTCCTCCCCGCGGACCCCTGGCAGAACCTGGTGATGCGCACCTTCGGCCTGTTCCGCAAGGAGCTGAACGGCCGCGGGATCGACGTTCCGGCGATCTCCTTCCACCTGGAGAAGAACCTCCCCCGGTCGAGCGGGCTGGGATCGAGCTCCTCCTCGGTGGCGGCCACGCTCGCCGTCTGCCAGGCCCTGCTCGGCCAACCGCTGCGGACCTCCGAGCTCTGGACCCTGGCCGGCCGGGCCGAGGCCCTGGTCTCCGGCTCGCCGCACCTGGACAACGTCCTCCCCTGCCTGGCCGGCGGCCTCCGGCTCCAGGTCCCCGACCGCGACGGCCAGCCCGACGCCCGGTCGCTGCCGTGGCCTGAAGACCTGGTGCTGGCGGTGGTCTCACCCGACTTCGAGCTGTCGACGGAGCACAGCCGGCGGGTCCTCCCCCGCCGCTACGAGCTCAAGGACACCCTCGGCTTCGCCGCCAACCTGGCGGGCTTTATCCACGCCCTGGAGACCGGCGATCGCGGCCTGCTCCG
>JAICSG010000879.1 GCA_025937035.1 Thermoanaerobaculia bacterium
GGGGTTGGAGCTCCAGGCGTTCAAGGCGACCTGGAAGGCCGCGATGGTGGCGTCGAGCCCGAGGCCCGGCTGGCCCGCGGAATTGACCTTCCACTGCACGCCCTGGCCGTTGTCGAAGCGGAACCAGCGGATGGGATTTTTGTCGTCCGCGTTCAGGAGGACGTACTTCTCGGGGAGCGACTGGAGCAGGGCCTTGGCGTTGCCGAGGCCGTAATCGCCCGGGCGCTTCACCCCGGCCGCGCGGTCCGCCACCCAGTCGGAGAAGCGGTTGAAGTCGCGCACCGCGTCCGCCCCGTCCTCGGCCTGGCTCTTGGCGCTCACGTCGTGAGCCTCGGAGAGGTCGCGCAGGGCCACGGTCTTGCCGTCGACCGTCCGCTGATGGAAGGCGCCGAGCATCAGATGGAGGATGCGGTAGGTGCCGTCCTTGGCGGGACGGAGGAAGAGGAGCGCCTCCTCATCCTTGCCGAACCGGGGCGCGCCCCAGATCTTCAGCCCCAGCCCCTGCGGATCGACGCCGCCCGGCACCCGCACCACCACCGTGCTCCCGGAGAGGCTCCCCTTGAGCACGCGGTTGACCTCGACCAGGTAGTCGGTGGCCGGCTGGCCGTCGATCGGCGCCGAGCTCACGTCCACGACCTTGACGTCCACCACCGCCGCGGCCTGATCGGTCAGGGCGCTGTCCGTCATCATCATGTAGGTGGTAGCCGCCGCCGGCTGGCGGAGCAGGAAAGGCAGGGCGAGCAGAGGGGCGAGGCGGAGCTTCGACTTCATGGGGCCTCCTGAACATCTGCGAATCGCGGTGTGCCGCCGGCGGGCCGGCGCGACGGAATGTCATTATAACATTTCGACGCGTTGCTATATTCCGGACGGGGAGCCCTTCCTACTCCGACCCGCCCCCGCCCGACCCCTTCGACTCGCTGGCGGCGGCCTTCTCGGCCTTACCCTCCCCCTTGCTCTCGGCCTTGCTCTCCGTCTTACTCTCCGACTTCGACTCCGACGACGCCACCCCGCCCCCCTTCTTGCCGCCGTAGTCGGTGACGTACCAGCCGCTCCCCTTGAGCTGGAAGGCGGGCGCCGAGATCAGCTTCTTCACCTCGCCGCCGCAATTCGGACAGGCGGCGAGGGGAGCGTCGGCCATCTTCTGGAGAACCTCCGTCCTCTTGCCGCAGCTCAGGCACTCATACTCATAGATCGGCATCGCGCTTTTGCTCCTCAGACGCTGAACTTGTCCCCATGGGTCTTCAACCGGATCTTGATCGCCCCGGTGGTCTCCCGCCCCTCCGGAGACGGGGATGGGCCCCCGGCGATCCGGATGAGCTGGAGAATCTGGAAAGCGTACAGCACCTTGGCGTTCTCGGCCGCGCTGTGCGGGCCCTGGGTGCAGATGTCGAACAGGGTCCGCCGGCCGTCGACCAGGCTCAGCAGCCGGTACTCGTCCCCATCGAGGGCGAGCTCGATCAGCTGCTCCGTCTTATAACAAGGCTCGAGGACCGTCTCTTTCCGGCCGAGCCGCGCGACCAGGGCCTTGGCGTCCGGGGCCCGCTTGATCCCCTGGAGGATCACCTGCCGCATGGGGATCTGGATGCGCACCGCGTCGAGGTTCGGGAGCTCGCCGATGCTGTAGATGACGCTGCCGTCCTGCCAGTAGAAGAGGCTCCAGACGATCGCCTCGATCTGCTTGCGGATCGCCCGGTAGACGTCCGCCGGGGAGAGGATGCCGTTCTCGATCAGCAGCACGCCATAGCGCTTGTTGGTGCGCTCGCGCTCCCGCATGGTCTCCAGATAGAGGTCGGGCGAGATGATGCCGCCCCGCTGCAGGTACGAGCCCAGGCTGTCCGCGCGGTCCGTCGAGGTGGCGTGGACCACGTTGCCTTCCTTGATGTAGACCTGCTTGACGACCCCCTCGCGGCTCGCCTCGATCACCCCCGGCACTTGGAACCGGTCGATCGTATACAGGATCTCCGGCAGCGCCGTCTGGGACAGGTCGCCCCGATACTGGAAACTGTTCTCCACCGTGGCCACGGCGAGATTCCTCCCGTCGAGTAGATTGCAAAGTCTGGGAAAAAGCCCAACAACTATACCATCTAGGGGGAGCTGGCGCCCGAGGAGAGGAGGAGAGATGGCCCTGATTCACCCGGACGAGGCCTGGCGGCGGATCGCGGAGCGGGTGCGCCCGCTCCATGGAGAGATGGTGGGACGGCGGGAGGCAACCGGCCGGGTGCTGGCCCGCCCCCTCGCCGCGACCGTGGACGTGCCCGCGTCGGACGTCTCGGCCATGGACGGCTACGCCCTGGCCGGGGAGGTCCACCCTGAGGAGACCTGGGAGGTCGCCGGCACCGTCTACGCGGGGGACCGGCCCGGCTTCGACCTCCCCGCCGGCGCGGCGGCCCGCATCATGACCGGCGCCCCCGTGCCGGCCGCCGCCGACCGGGTGATCCCCATCGAGCTGAC
>JAICSG010000387.1 GCA_025937035.1 Thermoanaerobaculia bacterium
CCGGGGGATACCCCATCTCCGCCTTCGCTACACCCCCGAACAAGCTCAAGAAGGGAGAATCCGTGAACAGCAAAGTCAACAAGCTTTCTCTCCTGCTCGGCACCTTCCTGATCTTCGGCTTACCCTTTGCCACACTTCGGAAGCCCGCTTCGCCAGAAGCAAACGGCACCCGAGAGCACCTCCCCCTCCTCGCCAGACACTCGCGCATGGACCGCATGTACGCGGACTGGCAGGCCCGCTATGTCAAGAACGGCGGCGATCGTAAGGTGGTCGTGGGGCTCGGCTGGGTCCAGGGCCTCTCCAAGGAATTCAGCACCGCTCTCGGCCGGGTCGATCTCGACATGCTGCGCGGAGAGATCTCCGCCGAGGTGGAAGGCCTTGGCGACACCGCCGCGGACGTCTGGCTGGTGGACAACCAGGACGGGCCGGGCAGGAGCGTGGTGCCGGAAGCGGGGGACCGGATGGTCCGCGTCGGCCGGCTGGAGCCGCAAGGCAAGAGGCTCCGGGTGACGGGGTCGCTCGGCCGGAGCTTCTTCGACCGCTTCGAGCTCGATCTGGTCGTTGTGACCCGCGCCGGCAAGACCCCGGCAGAGAGCGTGATCCTCTGCGGCAGCCGGCCCTTTTACGAGCGGCTCTACACCCGCACGCGCGTGGCCCGGCAGCGGACATCGGGCGGCACATCCGTCGCCTCTCTGCTCTCGCCGGCCACGCTGGCCTCCCTGCTGTCTCCCCAGGAGGCTGAGGCCAACCAGATTCTCGTCGCGCAAGGCCTCGTCTCCCAGCAGGTGGACGACGGCGCCAATCTCTTCTTCCGCGGCACCTTCAGCGGCAACGGCAGGACCTGCGGCACCTGCCATCCGGTGAGCAACAACCAGACCATCGATCCGGCGTTCATCGCCACGCGCCCGGCCAACGATCCGCTCTTCATCGCCGAGATCCCGGCCTCGCAGGGCGGAGTCCCCGGACTCGAGATGCCGACGCTGATGCGCAACTTCGCTCTCATCCTCGAGAACCTGGACGGCCGCGAGGACCCGACGGTGAAGTTCGTGATGCGCGGCGTGCCGCACACCCTCTCGATGGCGACCTCGATCCTCGCTCCCAACGACGGCCGTCCGGCCCAGCAGCGGGTCGGCTGGAGCGGCGACGGCGCCCCGGCGCCGGTCACCTTGCGCCTCTTCCCCGTGGGAGCCGTGACCCAGCACTTCACCAAGAGCCTCAACCGGGTCGTGGGAGTGGATTTCGTCCTGCCCACCGATACGGAGCTCGACGCCATGGAGGCCTTCATGCTCTCCGTGGGCCGGCTCAACGAGCTCAACCTCGCGCAGGTCCACCTCAACGACCCGGGCGCCGAAGCGGGGCGGCTCGTGTTCAACTCGCCCACCCAGGGCAAGTGCTTCAACTGTCATTCCAATGCCGGCGCCAATGCTCCCACCGGCACCAACGACAACGCCAACACCGGCGTCGAACGGTTCCCGAATCCCGCCCGCCAGGTCCAGAGCTTCCCCTTCGACGGCGGCTTCGGGGCGACCGCACCGTTCGATTGTGATGGCGACGGCGTCGCCGACTGTTTCGGCGATGGCACGTTCAATGTCCCGCCGCTCATCGAGGCGGCCGATACGCCGCCGTTCTTCCACAATCACATCGCCAACACCATTGAGGACGCGGTGGCGTTTTTCAACAGCCCGCAGTTCCAGGCCTCCCCCGCCGGCCAATCCCTCGGCGGCATCAACCTCTCGGCACAGCAGCAGGATGACGTGGCGAACTTCCTCCGGGTCCTCAACGCATCTTTCAACCTCGCCCTCTCCATCCAGAGGAATGACGCCGCCATCTCCCTGGAGAACTCATCGTTCAGCCCGACGCCCGACTCCTCCCCCTGCATTGATCTTGACGGAAACCCCTGCCCTAACCCCGACCCCACACCCAGCAAGGTGGAAACCGTGAACGAGCTCCTCCAACTGGCGAACGCCGAAGCCCAGGACGCCATCGACGACCTGCAACCGAAAGGTCTGCACGCCGACGCCGTGACCCTGCTCCAGACGGCGATCAGTCAGAACAACCAAGCCATCGCCGAAAGCTCTTCAAGGACCCGAAAAAGCCTGATGTCGAGCGCCCGGAGCAACTTAGCCTCCGCCAAGGCGAAGTTTGGCACCGGCCTCGACTTCACGCTGGGAAGCGGCAACCTCGAGTTCTGAGCGATCCGCGGTTCGACTCTCCGGTCCCCGGCCGCTCGGCCGGGGATCTTTTTTCCTCGTGCCGCGGAGCGGAATGCGCTGGTTTCAATGGCGTGAGGATCATCCCCTGGTCTCATGGCCCGTTTCGGGACATCGACAGCACTTAAATATAGTAGCTGTCACGTTCATCTCCACTCTTGGAGGACACAACGGATGAGAATCATCACAGGTTGGAAGCTCGGGTTGGCCTTGTCGTGCAGTCTGCTGGCGGTCTCCGTCCAGGCCGCCACCCCGGAGAAGCCGGCGCACAAGCCTTTCGCGGACGCGGACCACGTCATCTACGTCCCTCTGCACGGCGACTCGCGATCACTGCTCAAGGCGACAAGCGTGACGTATCATGGCGGCGGTGTGATCGCCTCGCCCAAGGTGGTCCTCCTCTTCTGGGGGCCGAGCTTCAACAACGCCGCCTCCCCGGACTATGCCTACGCCCGCACTCTGCAGGCCTACCGGAATCAGCTTGGCTCGACCTCGGAGTGGTCGGTTATTCACTCATACGGGATCAATGTCCCGTCCAACCTCGGTGGGGGGACCTCCGACTGGTTCGACACCTCGACGCCGCCGACCAACGTCACCGACGCCATCGTCCAGTCCGAGGTCAATAAGTATCTGTCGAGCCATGTATTCGACAACAGCACGGTCTACGAGGTGGTCATTCCGAAGACTTCGTACTCTTCGAGCGGCGCGAGCACGTCCTGCGGCGGCCCCAGCCTGGCCTATTGCGCCTACCACGGCGACTTCTCCAGCAGTGGCCACGACGCGAAGTACTCGATTCAGCCCTATCCGAGTTGCTCCGGCTGCAAGGTTTCCGGCTGGTCCGACGTACAGAACCAGGAGCACTTCGTCTTTGGCCAAACCTGCAACGCCGTGACCAACCCGACGGGTACCGGCTGGTACGACTCGTCCGGCTACGGCGTCTGCGACAAGTGCGCCTGGTCCCCCCCGCCGTTCCTCGACGGCGGGTATGGCTACCAGTACGTCTGGTCCAACGTGAATGCGGCGTGCATTACACGCTAGATCGAGCTCGCACGGCTCCGGCATCGGTCAGGTACGGAGACCCTTCGAGGCCCGGGCGTGCCAGGCGAACAGGACCGCGGGTGCGGGGAGCACATCACGGTGGGGCAAAGGGAGTAGAATAAGACGGAAAGCGAAAAGGAGATCTGTGCGATGCGCAAGGAGCTCTCGCCTCCGACGCCTGCCGTCCAACCCGTCCCGCGAGCCTCCCCCCCGGCGGTGTCGGCGAGAACGGCGGGCCCGCCCCTGGCGCCGCACGTTCAGGCCGCCCTTCATGCGGCCCAGGCGAGGTTTCAGCCCGGGTCTCCCAACGAGACTCGCGCCGCTCCTCACGTCCAGAAGGCCCTCGCCGCGACCGCGCAGCCGAAGGCGGGGGCTCTCCCCACGACTCCCCGAGCTCCGGCTGGAGCAGGCTCCCCGGCGACGGCAGCTCCCGCCGTGTACTGGCCGCACGCTTCGAAAGGGTGCGCGCCCGTACAGCCTCGGCTTGCTCCTCTTCCCCAACCCGCGGTCCCACCAGGCCGTCCCGCACCTCCTCCCGCACCGGTCCCGATTTCCAGGGTCGTCCATCACCGCCCCACTGCGGCGACCGTGCAGAGAAGGCTGCTGGTCCAGGTGGATGCCGACGAGACCGGTGCCCTCTGGCAAGAAATGTCCAGGCAAATTCTTAACGAATTGTACAGGTTGGGAAGCGCGGAGAGACGCGACCTTGTCTTTAGGCCGATAAGCGCCACGGTGGCAGAGGTTACGGAGCCAGATCCCCCGAACGACTCCTGGTCGGCGAGCCTGCTGCGAGGCATCATCCAGGACCGGAGGACCACAACCCTCTCGACTGGAGCGGGCAGAACGGAGGCCACCTTACGCGACTCCTACGCTCACGAGGCGGGGCGCGACTCGGACACTCAGGTTCTCGTGGCCGCCGGGGCGAGCACTATCGAGCTGGCTCACGAGCTCATCCACGTCTCTCACTACAACGAGCCCGGGGCTTGGAATATGGCGACGCGGAGAGCGCCCTACCAGTGGCGAGATGTGGACGAGCCCTACGGCCGAGAGGAGGCGCGGACCGTGGGGCTGGGCGAGTACGATCTGGAGCGTGACGATGGGCATTACAGCGGAGTGACGGAGAACGATCTCCGCGACATCATGGGTTTCAGGAAGCGGCGGTCTTACGCAGATGAGACGCTGATGCCTGAGACCGCGGTGGGCCAGCATTATTTAGCGGTCCATGACGCGAGGTGGGCTTGGTTTCGCGGACAGTCTGACGCCATTGCAGCCAGAGAGGCCGCGCGCCGGCCAGCGGCTGCTGCTGCTGCCGCGGCGGCTCCGCCAGCGCCGCCGCGTGCGGTTCCTGACGCAAGGGAAAGGGCTGCTCAGTACGCCGAGAAGAGGAAAAAGCTCATGGCCGCGGCGGAGGCGAAAAGATCCGCCGCGAAGGGACGTGGCTCTGGCGCACCGCCGCCGCCTCCCGGCGGTTCCGGGGGCGCACCTCCGCCAGCCACCGGCGCCGGCGCCGGAAGGTAGGCCGGAGGGAGCGGCCCCCGTTTCCGCTCCCTTCCGGTACGTCTCTGTCAGAGAGCCAGGATCAAGAGGCTACGTCTGGACGAGCCTCTTGACCCGTTGCATCAGCAGGCGCG
>JAICSG010000199.1 GCA_025937035.1 Thermoanaerobaculia bacterium
CGATCCCCAGGCGCTCGCCGCCGCCCTGGCCACGTGGGTGCGCGGAGCGAAGGCGGGGGACTATCTGGGCCTCCACGCCTACCTCGCGCCCACCCCGCGCAAGACCGAGGAGCTGCGCGCCCTCCAGGCGGCGCTGCACGAGAAGACCCGCCTCGCGGTGACCCTCGGCTACGGCCCCCGCTTCCTTCACTCGACCGGCCAGCTCCACAAGGGGGGGCCCGACCGCTGCCGCTTCCTGCAGCTCGTGGACGAGCCGTCCGAGGATCTGGCCGTGCCGGAGACCAACTACACCGTCGGCACCCTCATCCGCGCCCAGGCCGAGGGGGACCGCCAGGCCCTGGAGCAGCGGGGGCGCCAGGTGCTGCGCGTCCAGCTCGGCCATGACGACGACCAGGGGCTCCGCCGGCTGATCCAGGATCTGGGGACGGCGTTCTGAAGGGGACGACCATGATCCTGGCGGGTGACGTCGGCGGCACGAAGACCAACCTGGGGCTGTTCGAGCGCGAGGGGGACGGGCTGCGGCTGGTGCGCTCGGACAAATTCCACAGCCCGGACTTCCCCGGCCTCTCGGCGGTGATCCACGCCTTTCTCGGTGCCGGTCCGGTCTCCCTGGAGGCGGCCTGCTTCGGCATCCCCGGGCCGGTGATCGAGAACCGGGCGAGCACCCCGAATCTCGCCTGGGTGGTGGACGGCGCCCTCATCGCCTCCGACGTCCAGGTGCGGACCGTCGCCCTCATCAACGACCTGGTGGCCACGGCCGAGGGAATCCCCCTGCTCGGTACCGAGGAGCTGGCGACCCTCCAGGAAGGAAGCCCGGACCCGGTGGGGAACCGGGTGCTGATCGCCGCCGGCACCGGGCTCGGCATGGCGATGCTGCCGCGCGTGGGGGACCGCTGGGTGCCCGTGGCGTCCGAGGGGGGGCACGCGGATTACCCCCCGCGGACGGAGGACGAGATCGACCTGCTCCGCCATCTGCGCGAGCGCTTCGGCCGGGTGAGCGCGGAGCGGGTGGTCTCCGGCCCGGGGCTGTTCCATGTCTATGACTTTCTGCGGGACGTGCGGCGGTTGCCGGAGAGCTCCCGGGTGCGCGAGGCGCTCGGCCGGGGGGAGGACCCGTCGAAGGTGATCGGCGAGGCGGCGCTCGCCACGGGGGAGGATGGTTGTGAGCTCTGCTCGCGGGCGCTGGACCTGTTCGTGGCCGCCTACGGGGCGCTGGCCGGCAACCTGGCGCTCCTCGGCACCGCCACTGGCGGGGTCTACCTCGGAGGGGGGATCGCGCCCAAGATCCTCCCCCGGCTCACCGGCGGCCTCTTCCTCCAGGCCTTCGTCGCCAAGGGGCGGTTCGTCCCCTATCTGGAGAAGCTGCCCGTGCGGGTGATCCTGAACGACCGGGCGGCCCTCCTGGGGGCGGCCCGGCATGCCTCGCTGTTGGCCTCGCCACCCCTCTAGCTTACAAAAGTAAACCTCTGGTAAACTCCGCCTCGCCTGGCTCTGCCAAGCCAAGGAACCAATTACAACCGGACGGAGATAATCTCCGGGCCATTCAAGGAGGCGCTCATGCGCAAGTTTTCTGCGATCGCTCTCGTTTCCTGCCTGACGCTCGGCGCTACGGCCGTGCTCGCCCAGACCACGCCCAGCACCAGCATGGACAAGCCGGCCACCAGCGGCACGATGTCCAAGACCACCAAGACCACCACCACCGCCACCAAGACCACCAAGACCACGGCCAAGGCCCACAAGGTCACCGGCGACATCGCCAAGATCGACTGCACCGCCAATACCCTGACCGTCGGCACCACCGATCTCAACACCAACGACAAGACCCACGTCACCAAGGCTGGCAAGAAGGCCACCTGCGCCGACCTCAAGGCCGGCGACAAGGCCACGGCTTCCTACACCACCGACAAGGACGGGAAGAACTGGGCCAAGTACGTCAGCGTGAAGTAAGCGCTGGAATTCGAGCTGTTTTCGACGTTGTACCGGGGAGGCGGCGAGCGATTCGCCGCCTCTCTTTTTGATTGCGGCTACTTGAGATTTTTCGCGAGGAAGGCGGTCGTCCGCTGCCAGGCGTCCTTGGCGGCCTCGGGCCGGTAGCCGCCGCCCGAGGGGTTGGCGAAGGCGTGGCCGGCCCCTTCATAGATCTTGATGTCGACCGGGGTCCCCTGCTTCTTCAGCGCGCTCTCGAAGGCGTGGACGGAGTCGGCGGGGATGCTCTTGTCCTCGGCTCCGAACGCCCCCAACACGGGGTGCTTGATCGTCGCCAGCTTGGCTGGGTCGGTCTCCAGGTGGCCGTAGTAGATGACGGTGGCGTCGATCTTGTCCGGCATCAGGAGGGTGGCGTTGAGCGACCAGCCGCCGCCGAAGCACCAGCCGATCACGCCCAGCTTCTTCGCCCCCTTGCCTTCCAGCCAGGCGGCGGCGCGCCGCAGGTTCTCCTGGGCGGCGCCGGGGCTCTGCAGGACGCCGTTGACCAACTTCATCGCCGCGTCCGGGTTGTCGGCGTGCGCGCCGCCATAGAGATCGACCGCCAGGGCCTGGTACCCCTCGCCGGCGAGCCGCCGGGTCATGGCCCGGATGTTGTCGTTCAGCCCCCACCATTCATGGATGACGATCACGCCGGGCAGCGGCCCCTTGGCGGCCTTCGGGCGGGCGGCGTAGCCGCGCAGGGGCTTGCCGCCGGCCTCGCCGTAGGTCACCTCCTCGGCGTCGACGGGCTGGGCGGGCTGCTCCATCGCAGCCGGGCTCGCGGTCGGCTTGTCGTGCTGGTGCTCCTGGGCCATGCGCTGCATGGTGGCCTTCTCGTCGTCCGCGCGGGCCACCGCGGGGACGAGGAGGAGGCACAGCAGGGCGGGGAGAAAGAGCTGTCTCATGGGTCGGTCTCCTTGTGTGGAAAAGAAGCAACCATTGGGCTCCTTCGGGCTGGGAAGGTACCACGAGCGCAACCCGGCATATACTGTCTCCAGATCCTCCGCCGGAGCTTCCATGAAGATTTTTCTCAAAGCCGTGGCCGCCCTGTTTCTGCTGATGCTCGCCATCTGGGCCATCCGGTCGGATTCGGGGCACGACGGCTACGTCAGCGCCGCGCCGCTGGGGGGCGATCCGGCCTGGCGGCGGTCCCCGGTGTGGGACGACGGCAAGGCGGAGGTCTGCGCCTACGAGGTCACCTGGGCCCACGACGGCCGCCGGTATCCGGGGCGGGCGATGCTCGTGCTGGTCAAGGAGCCCTGGGCGCCGGACCTCGACGTCAAGGCCGATTCGCCGCGGCCGGACGGCTTCGACGTGCTCAAGCTCAACCACGTGCGGGACGTTCCGACGGGGGTCTTTGCCTACCATCAGATGGCGAGCCTCTTCACCCGCCGCGACTCGGGGGCGCTCCAGAAGCTCGCCACCTCCAGCGCCGAGGCCTGCGGCGTCACCACCGCCGAGATGGCGGAGGGACGGCTCGCCACCCGCTCCTATTTCGACGGCCAGGGGGACCGCTCCATGAGCTGGCCCGCCGGCGCCCTGCCCGAGGACGGCCTGCCCGCCTCGCTCCGCGACTACGTGACCGGCCGCGCGCCGGCGGCGCTGGAGGTCTTCCCCTCCCTCCTCGCCGGCCGGCTCCCCGAGCTGAAGCCCGCGACCTACCGGGTGGAGAGGCGGGAGGTCCCGGCCGTCGACACGCCGGAAGGCAAGCTGCCCGGGGTGGAGATCCGCCTGACGAGCGGGCCCTCCGTGCTCGCCTACACCTTCGACCGCCAGTCTCCCTACCGCCTCCTGCGCTTCGAGCGCGAGGACGGAACCGCCTATCGCATGGCCAGGTGTGAGCGCATCCCCTACTGGCAGATGAGCAAACCGGGAGACGAAGCGTGGCTGCCGCCGGGCACGCGATGAGATTTTGCTGCTATCATGCGGCCTACGATTAGCTCCCCCATGGTCGACTACTCGAATATCCCTCGCGACTCGCGCCGCGTTCCACTGGAAACGCGCGTCCAGTTCAAGTTCGACCGTTTCGACGGTTTCATCAGCGAATATTCGGAGAACATCTCGCCGGGCGGGATGTTCCTCCGCACCCGGGCTCCCCAGCCCCCGGGCACGGTGTTGGAGTTCGAGCTCCGCCTGGGCGACGGCTTCGAGCTGATCCGCGGCCGTGGCGAGGTGGTCTGGAACCGTCTGGAGGACGAGGGGCCGACCCGGCCGGCCGGCATGGGGCTCCGTTTCATGGAGCTGAGCGAGGGGAGCAAGGACCTCATCTACCGGATCGTCGACCAGCACATCCTGCACGGCGGCACGCCGTTCGACGTCACCCAGCAGCCGCCCGACCCCGTGCCCCCGCCGGTGCTTTCCCCGACGCCGGCAGCGGCGCCCTGGCCCCGGCCGGCGCCGCTCACCTCCAAGGACGTCTTCGACCTGCCGCCGCCCGCTCCGACCCCGGACGTCTCCTCGTGGCTGCCGTCGATCGACGAGCCTTCCGGCCTCGGCGCCTCTCCGGCGGGAGAGCCCTTTCCCGAGCTGATCCCGCGGACGCCGTCCGCGCCCGGACCGGATGCGCCGCCGATGTTCGCCCCCCCCTTCGGCCACGCCGCCGTGGCGTCCCGGGCCGCCCGGCCCCGCCGCCTGCTCCCCTGGGTGCTGCTGGCGGCCGGGGTGCTCCTCGCGGCGGGGCTCTTCCTGCTGCGGGACCGCGTGATGGGCTGGGTGGGGCTCGGCGGCGACGACGAGATCGCCCAGGCTCCGCCTCCCAAACCGCGGCCGAAGAAGCCGCGCCGGATGGTCCCTGGCGCTCCCGGCGTCCCGGCGGCGGCCCCCGAGACCTCGGCGGCCCAGCCGGCCACCAGCGCGGCCTCGCCGCCCCCCTTGACAGCGGCGGGGGGCCCGGCCCAGACCACCACCGCTCCGTCCGTCTCTCCGGCGGCTCCGGCTCCATCGCCATCACCGGCGCCGAAGGCTCCGCAGCAGGCCGCGGCGCCCGCTCCCAAGGCGCCGCCGGCCGCGGCTCCCACGGCGGCTGCTTCCGCCGCGGGCCCCAAGGCGCCCTTCCCGGCCGTCCCCGAGGACAACGGCACGCCCCTCACGGCGCTGGAGAAGATCACCTTCGAGGCGGCGGGCGGCGGCACGGACGTGATCCTCTGGGGCAACGGGTCCATTCCAGCGTCCGTCTATGCCCGCAGCCGGATCGACGGCAATCCGCCGCGCGAGCTGTTCCGGCTCTCCGGCATCCGCCAGCCCTTCGCCAAGACCCGGGTGGTCGTGGGCACTCCGGAGGTGCTGCAGGTGCGGACCGGCTTTCACTCCGGGGCCCACGGGAACGAGCTCCACGTGGTGCTCGACCTCGCTCATCCGAACGTCACGGTCACCCAGGTCGAGGCCGGCCCCCAGCGGCTGCGGATCCATCTGCAACGGAAATAGCCGCCGCGCGGCACGCGGTGTAGTAAAATCCCTGGCCCTGAAACTCTTTGCTCTTGAAGCAGGTAGGACGAAGCACGCCTTGAAGTCGCTCGGGGATCGCTGATGGCGAACGTGGAACGCGTCAAGCGCCAGCTCCTGCGCGACCTGGTGCAGCAGAACGTCGACCTTTCCGAGGGCCGCTTGCCGCGGACCTTGCACAAGGGACGTTACTGGCCGCTGACCGTCCGCCTGCTGGCCCTGGCCGTGCTCTCGGTGGCCCTGCTGGGCTCCTCGCGGCTGATCGCCTCGTGGTCCGCTCCTCCTCGTGCCGCTGCGGCGCGGCCCTCTCAGGCTCCGACGAAGGCCGCCGTCTCCCTACCCGAGACCCCCATGCTGACCTCCGCGCCCCAGCCGGTCGACGCCGCCGTCTTCCCGCTCGCCGTGCGCAAGGTGGTCATCGACGCCGGCCACGGCGGCGGCAGCACGGGCACCCGTACGCCCCAGGGGACCCTGGAGAAGGACCTGACGCTCGACATCGCCCAGCGCCTCCAGCGGCTGCTCGTCCAGCAATCCTTCCAGGTGGTGATGACCCGCGACGCCGACCGGGACGTCTCGCTTAAGGAGCGGGGTGCCCTGGCTAACCGGGTGGGGGCGGACATCTTCGTCTCCATCCACCTCAACTGGATCGAGAACCGGCGCTCGGGGGGGCTCGAGACCTATTACATGGGGCCGACGGACGATCCCTACCTGACCCGGCTCGCCGCCTCCGAGAACCGGGAATCGGGCTACTCCCTGGCCGACATGCGGCGCCTGCTCGACCGCATCTACGCCGGCGTGCGGCAGGAGAAGTCGCGCAAGCTGGCCGAGACGGTGCAGAGCGCGCTCTTCCAGTCGCTGGGCAAGCTCAGCCCCGAGATCCAGAGCCGGGGGGTGAAGACCGCCCCGTTCATCGTCCTGCTCACCACCGACATGCCCGCCATCCTGGCCGAGGTCTCCTCCCTCTCCAACGAGGAGGAGGCCAAGCTGTTGACCAAACCCTTATACCGGCAGTACATCGCCGAGGCCCTCGCCAAGGGTATCCGCGCCTACGCAGGTGGCGCCGAGGAAACCCCCGAGGCCGTCGCGGCGGCGAGAAACACGGCTGCAAGAAAGGAATCGCGATGAGTGAGAAGAAAGAGGTCCTCCACGTGGGGATCGACCTGGGCACGTCGAGGAGCTCCATCTCGGCGTCCAACGGCCAGCGCCACGTGATCGAGAGCTACGTCGGCTGGCCGCTCGACATGGTGGCCAAGCGGGTGCTGAAGAAGCCCGTCCTGATCGGCCGCGAGGCGCTGGAGAACCGCTCCATGCTGGATCTCCATCGCCCTCTGGAGGAGGGGCTGATCAAGGACGGCTCCGAGAAGGACGAGGCGGCCGTGCGCGAGCTCCTGCGCTACCTGCTGTCGCTGGTCGGGGTCAACCCGGACAGCCGCAACGGCGTACGGGTGCGGGCCGTGGTGGGGGTACCGGCCGAGGCGCTGCGGGTCAACAAGCAGCAGGTGCGCAAGGCCCTCCAGAACGCCGTCGACAACCTGCTGATCGTCTCCGAGCCGTTCGCCGTCGCCTATGGCATCGAGGCGCTGCTCCACACCATGATCATCGACAGCGGCGCCGGCACCACCGACTTCTGCGTGATGAACGGCCGCCTCCCCACCGAGGAGGACCAGCGCA
>JAICSG010000385.1 GCA_025937035.1 Thermoanaerobaculia bacterium
AGTACGAGGAGCGCACCCGGCAGCTCGCCATTGTCGCGGGGGTCGAGGGGCTGGAGAGCGGCGCCGAGGCGGGCGTCGGCGGCGGCACGCCGCTCGACGAGGCGGGGGCGAACGGCCAGCCGGAGCTGGAGAGCCGGGCGAGCCATCTCGCCGGCACCCTCGACGCGGTCGCCACCCAGCTGAACGAGCGGGTGAGCTGGATCTCCTCCACCCCGGCCATCGCGCCGGTCAAGGGGATCTTCACCAGCGGCTTCGGGGTGCGGGCCGATCCCCTGACGCACGGCCGCGGCGACCACCAGGGGGTGGACATCGCCGCCGCGCCCGGTCAGCCGGTGCGGGCGAGCGCGGACGGCGTGGTGATCCGGGCCGGCGACGTCGGCGGCCTCGGCCAGGCGGTGTTCATCGCCCACGGCTTCGGGGTCACCACCCGCTACGGCCACATGTCGCGCATCGAGGTGCGGCCGGGCCAGCGGGTCAAGCGGGGGGACGTCGTCGGGCGGGTGGGCAACACCGGACGCTCGACCGGCTATCACCTGCACTACGAGGTGCGCGTCGACGGCGACCCCGTCAACCCCCTCGCCTACATCCTCGACGACACGGCCGCGGGCGGCTCGTAGCGGTCCCCTCCACCCTCCGGGGCGCGCCGCCGCCCTCCGGCCGACCGGTGGAATCTTTCTGGTAGACTGCGAGTTGTAGCGCTTGCCGCTCGCGCTCGACCGATCTTCCCTGAACCCAAGCGAGACCTCGATGATCAACACAGTTCTGACTAAGATTTTCGGCAGCCAGCACGACCGTGAGGTCAAGAAGATGCTGCCTGTCGTCGCCGCCATCAACGAGATGGAGGCACAGATCAAGCCGCTCTCCGACGCCGAGCTGCGCGCCAAGACCGCCGAGTTCAGGACCCAGCTCGACAATGGCGCCACGCTCGACGACCTCCTGATCCCCGCCTTCGCGGTGGCCCGGGAGGCCGCCTGGCGCTCGGTCAACATGCGGCCGTTCGACGTCCAGCTCATGGGCGGCATGGTCCTCCACAAGGGGCGCATCGCCGAGATGAAGACCGGCGAGGGGAAGACGCTGGTGGCCACCCTCCCCGTCTACCTCAACGCGCTGGAGGGCAAGGGGGTCCATCTCGTCACCGTGAACGACTACCTGGCCAAGCGCGACTCGGACTGGATGGGGCGGATCTACCGCTTCCTGGGCCTCTCGGTGGGCGTGATCCAGCACGATATGCCGGACGCCGACCGCAAGCGGGCCTACGCCTCCGACGTCACCTACGGCACCAACAACGAGTTCGGCTTCGACTACCTGCGCGACAACATGAAGTTCGAGCTGGAGTCGATGGTCCAGCGCGGGCACCACTACGCGATCGTCGACGAGGTCGACTCGATCCTCGTCGACGAGGCGCGGACCCCCCTCATCATCTCCGGCCCCTCCGAGGAGTCGGTCGACAAGTACTACCGGATCGACCGCATCATCCCCCGCCTGGTCAAGGGGGAGGAGATCGACGAGGGGGAGGGGCGGAAGAGCACCACCGGCGACTACATCGTGGACGAGAAGGCGCACCAGGCCGCGCTCACCGAGGAGGGGGTCGAGAAGGTCGAGCAGCTCCTCGGCGTGCGCAACCTCTACGACCCCGAGAACATGGAGATCATCCACGGGGTCAACCAGGCCTTGCGCGCCCACGCCCTCTACCAGCGCGACGTCGACTACATGATCAAGGACGGCCAGGTGGTGATCGTCGACGAGTTCACCGGCCGCATGATGCCGGGCCGCCGCTGGTCGGACGGCCTGCACCAAGCGGTGGAGGCCAAGGAGGGGGTCAAGATCGAGAAAGAGAATCAGACGCTCGCCACGATCACCTTCCAGAACTACTTCCGGATGTACAAGAAGCTCTCCGGCATGACCGGCACCGCCGACACCGAGGCGGCCGAGTTCGGGGAGATCTACAAGCTGGAGGTCAACGTCATCCCCACCAACCGGCCGATGATCCGCGACGACCGGGGCGACCTCGTCTACCGCACCGCCCAGGAGAAGTGGAACGCGGTGGTCGAGGAGATCCGCGAGGCACAGCAGCGGGGGCAACCGGTGCTGGTGGGCACGGTGTCGATCGAGAAGAGCGAGATGCTCTCCAAGCTCCTCAACCGGCCGCCGCGGGTACCCCACGTGGTGCTCAACGCCAAGTACCACGAGCGCGAGGCGTCGATCGTGGCCCAGGCCGGCCGCAAGGGGGCGATCACCATCGCCACCAACATGGCCGGCCGCGGCACCGACATCCTGCTCGGCGGCAACCCCGAGGGGCTGGCCCGCTCGGAGGCCGACCCGGAGACCGAGGCCGAGGCCTATCAGGCGGCGCTGGAGCGCTACACAGAGACCTGCGCCCGGGAGCGCGAGGAGGTGCTCGGCCTCGGCGGGCTGCACATCCTGGGCACCGAGCGGCACGAGTCGCGGCGCATCGACAACCAGCTCCGCGGCCGCTCCGGCCGCCAGGGGGACCCCGGCTCCTCCCGCTTCTATCTCTCGCTCGAGGATGACCTCATGCGGATCTTCGGCTCCGACCGCATCCAGGGGATCATGGGGCGCCTCGGCATGGAGGAGGGGGAGGCGATCGAGCACCGGATGGTCAGCAAGGCGATCGAGCGCGCCCAGACCCAGGTCGAGGGGCGGAACTTCGAGATCCGCAAGCATCTCCTCGAATACGACGACGTGATGAACAAGCAGCGCGAGGCGATCTATAAGCTTCGCCGCGACATCCTGGAAGGGCGCGAGGGGCGCGAGTACGTGATGGGGATCGCCGAGGACATCCTCGACGGCCTGCTGGAGGACCACTGCCCCGAGAAGTCCGATCCGCAGGACTGGGACCTCCCCGGCCTGCGCACCGAGATGCTCGCCTACTTCAACATCAACGCCGGCGAGATGGGCCTCGACCAGCTCGGCATCGACGAGCTGCGCGACACCCTCTGGAAGGCGATCGAGGGGCGCTACACCGAGAAGGAGAGCCGCCACCCCGAGGAGATCATGCGTGGCTTCGAGCGGGCCATCATGCTCAATTCGGCGGACACGGCCTGGAAGGACCACCTCCTCGCCCTCGACCACCTGAAGGAGGGGATCAGCCTGCGCGGCTACGGCCAGCGCGATCCGCTCCAGGAGTACAAGAAAGAGAGCTTCGAGCTGTTCGAGATGATGCGCGAGCGGGTGGAGAACGACATCATCCAGAAGCTCTTCCGCTACGAGCCGGTCACCGAGGAGCAGATGCTCGAGCAGCGCGCCCGCCAGCAGCGGGTGGCGCCCAAGATCGAGCTCTCCGCGCCTCCCAAGGTCGAGGGGCAGCGCCCGCAGCCCGCGGTCAACCGCGAGGCCAAGGTGGGACGCAACGACCCCTGCCCCTGCGGCTCGGGGAAAAAGTACAAGAAGTGCCACGGCGCGGCGGTGACGGTGGGGTGAGGAGCGCGCCGGAGCCGACAGACATCGAGGGCGGCCTTTGGCCGCCCTTTTCGTAGGAATGGGCTTCGTGGGAAGCCCGGGGACCTGATATCCTGCGCGCCATCTTGAAGGAGCCTATGACCGACTTCGAGCCTCGCCTCGCCCTCACGTTCGACGACATCTCCCTGGTCCCCGGCCTGTCCGAGGTCCATCCCAATCAGGCGGAGCTGCGCACCCAGGTCTGCCGCGGGATCGAGATGAACATCCCGATCCTCTCCGCGGCCATGGACACGGTGACCGAGTCGCGCCTGGCCATCGCCCTGGCCCAGGAGGGGGGCATCGGCATCGTGCACAAGAACCTGCCCATCGAGGCCCAGGCCGAGGAGGTGGACCGGGTCAAGCGCAGCGAGTCGGGGATGATCGTCGATCCCGTCACCATGCGCCCGGACCAGAGCATCCGCGAGGCGCTCGACGTGATGGCCCGCTACAAGATCTCGGGCGTGCCGGTGACCAGCGCCGAAGGGCACCTGGTCGGCATCCTCACCAACCGGGATCTCCGTTTCGAAGCGAACCCCGACAAGACGATCTCCGAGCTGATGACCAAGGAGAACCTGGTCACCGTCCCCGAGGGGACCACCCTGGAGCAGGCCAAGGCCAAGCTCCACGAGCACCGCATCGAGAAGGTGCTGGTGGTGGACCGGGACGGCAACCTCAAGGGGCTGATCACGGTCAAGGACATCCAGAAGGCGATCCAGTATCCCAGCGCCTGCAAGGACGAGCTCGGCCGGCTGCGCGTGGGCGCGGCGGTCGGCTCCTCCGGCGACTACCTGGAGCGCGCCGCGGCCCTTGTGAAGGCCAAGGTCGACCTCCTCGTGCTCGACTCCTCGCACGCCCACAGCCGCGGCGTGCTCGACGCCACGGCGGTGCTGCGCGAGCGCTTCCCCGAGGTCAAGCTGGTGGTGGGCAACGTGGCCACCGAGGAGGGGACGCGGGCGCTGATCGAGCGCGGCGCGGACTCCGTCAAGGTGGGCATCGGACCGGGGAGCATCTGCACCACCCGGGTGGTCACCGGCGCCGGCGTCCCCCAGGTGACCGCCATCGCCGACTGCTCCCGGGCGGCGGCCGAGCATGGAGTGCCGATCATCGCGGACGGCGGCATCAAATTCTCGGGCGACCTCACCAAGGCGATCGCCGCCGGGGCCCACTCGGTGATGATCGGCTCGCTCTTCGCCGGCACCGAGGAGAGCCCGGGCGAGACCATCCTCTACCAGGGGCGGACCTTCAAGGCCTACCGCGGCATGGGCTCGCTCTCGGCCATGGCGCGCGGCAGCGCCGACCGCTACTTCCAGGAGGGGAGCGGCGCGCTGTCCAAGCTGGTGCCGGAGGGGATCGAGGGGATGGTCCCCTATAAGGGGAGCGTCCACCAGATGCTGCCTCAGCTCACCGGCGGCCTGCGCTCCGGCATGGGCCTCGCCGGCTGCGGCTCGTTCGAGGACCTGCGCACCAAGGCCAA
>JAICSG010000778.1 GCA_025937035.1 Thermoanaerobaculia bacterium
CGTGTGTTCGCGCAGTCCCGGAGCAGATCGACCAGCCACCACTCAAGGGAAGACAAGTCATGGGCAACCCACTCACCTACGTCGCTATCAATGGACCGCACACCACCAACAGCCCCTATTCCAACTTTCAGAACATCCCTGGCATGTCCGTTACGGCTGAAGCCGCGACTGGGGACCAGTTCCTTGTTACGCTGACTGTGCCGGACACCTGGAACGACACAGCGGGAGGTCGCGGCTGGTTTGCCATTACCTGCAACTCGAACATCATCGCGCGCGGTCTTTTTACTAGTGCGGTGGCGGACCAGCGTGTGCCCATCAGCCTCCAGGCGGTGGTCACCGCCACTCCAGGAGGCACCTATCAGTTCGCGGGCCAATTTTGCAGCGAGATCCACGGTGTGGTCCACATAGGTGGCTGGTCGCAATCCTGGCTGACAGTCCTACGCGTCGTCTGACCTCAAAGGAGAAGGGATTATGAAAAAAACATTAGCATTCTTCGCTCTCCTGCTCACCGTAGCCTGGGCCCAACCTCTGCTCGCCGACTGTCCGGGGACTTCCGCCTGTGTCCTGAGCCAATGTCCGCCCGACGCCAAGCCGCTCAAGATCGGAATCACCATCCAGCGGGGCATCGACTCCGCACCCTATGGCAAATCGTCCCTCTGCGTCCCGCCCGGGACCTACTACGAGACGATCAACTTTCATGGAAAGCCGGTCAACCTCGTCTCGTCGGGCGGCCCGAGCGTCACGATCATCGACGGCGGCGGCTTGGGGACGGTGGTGACCTTCGCGTCGGGCGAAGGCAACGACAGCGTTCTCGACGGTTTCACGATCCGCAACGGCAACGCCGGGTACGGCGCGGGCATCTACATCAACGCGGCGTCCCCCACGATCCGAAACCTGATCGTGACCAACAATCAGGCCACCGGAAGCTATGGGAGAGGAGGGGGGATCGGCGTGATCGGGGCGCAGGCCCATCCCGCGATCCTCTGCACGCAGCTCCTGGGGAATTCGGCGAGCTATGACGGCGGCGGATTGATCAGCGGCTACTCGGCCAACCCCTACCTGCGGTCGGATTACTTCGAGGGGAACAGCGCGTCCTTTGGCGGCGCGATCGGCGTCTACAACAGCGGCCGTCTCGATCTGGGCTGGACCGAGCTGATCGGGAACCAGGCCAGCGGGGACGGGGGCGGGATTCATGCCGGGGTCGCGTACGGCAACGTCCTGATCCGCCAGGTCTGGCTCAAGAACAACACCGCGGGCGGCAACGGCGGCGGCATGTGGGTGCCGGCGGGGTTTGCGGACGTGGTCAATTGCACGTTCGACGGCAATCAGGCTTTCAACGGGGGAGGCGTCGCGGCGGGCTACGGAGGCATGGTGAACGTGGCCAGCACGCTGTTCGTCCGCAACACGACGACCAGCGCGTCGAGCGCCACGCTGGTCAACGACTCGGGCTCCAACACGTCGGTGGTCAACCATTACAACGGCTTCTATGGCAACACCGGAGCCAATTTCCTGAATACCTATGGGAACGTCGGGTTGCTGACCCCGGGGGCCGATCCGCTCGGAAATTCCTGCTGCCCGGGCCCGGGCTCGCCGGCGCTCCACGCGGGCATTCCGGACTATCTCTTCAACAACGCGGACGGTTCGACCAACGACATGGGGGCCTGCGGCGGCCCGGCCCTCTCGACCTTCGGGCCTATGAGATGAGCGGCTGGAGACGGAAGGCGAAGCCGGATGGCGCGTCGAGGCGGATCTGATAGAGGTAGAACGGCGCCTCGGTTTCGCTCCACCACATCCTGTGGACGGCCCGGGGGCGGAGCAGCCGGAGGAGGAGCACGGAGCCGCCGCCCGGCCGCGGATGACTCCGTTGCTCCTGAGCCCCCGAGACGCCGATCCGCGGCGCCGGGGGCTCGACGATCATCCGCAGGCCGGGCAGGGGCCGGGAGCTCCCCACCAGGAGCTCGCCACAGCCGGAGTCGATCCGAATGGCGCTCCCCTCGGCATGCACGCTGGTGGCGAGCGGCTTGATCCAGAGGGCGCCGTGCATGAAGTCCTCGCCGCCGCCCGGCTTCAGGTGCGACTGGGTGGTCTCGAAGGGGAGCCAGAGCCGGGCCGCGCTGGTGACGTAGCGGTAGCCGTAGTCCGCGTCCAGGAAATAGGCGCCCGGATGGTGCCAGAGGGGGAGGAGGAACGGCGCGGCGAGCGCGGCCGTCAGCAGGGCCCACCAGGCGCGCGCCGGCCGGCCCGCCGCGAACCAGAAGGCGGGGTAGACCGGCAGGAAGTAGCGGTTGGCGATGGCCCCGCCGCCGCCATAGAAGTTGAACGGCCGGGTGATCAGGAAGCAGGCCGCCGCGGCCAGCGCGGCGAGAATCAGTGTTCCCCGCCCCTCACCCTTGCGGAAGGCGAGCAGGCCCAGCAGGAGCGGCAGGTAGTAGGGGAGGACCCCCACGTCCCGTCCGGTCAGGAAGTAGAGCGAATTCCAGGCCGTCAGGCGGGGGCCGATCATGTCCGACGGCATCCAGGAGCGGTTGCCGCGTCCGGCGGTCCGCTGCTGCCAGGCTCCCGGCGGGAGGTCGACCTCGGGGAAGCCGGTGGAGGCCTCGAAGCTCAGCCGCTCGCCGGAGTAGGGGGTCCAGACGTCCGCCTCCGCCAGATGGGTGAGCCCCGAGCCGAGGATCGCCACGGCCGCGCTGGCGATCAAAGCTGCCAGCCCCACCCGCCGCTGGGGCGCCGGCACCGCCAGGGCCGCCGGCAGGAGCAGGGCGCCGTAGAAGGGCCTGGAGGCGAGGACCAGGCCCAGCAGGAGCCCGGCGACCGCCCAGCGCAGCGCCGTCCGGAGAGGCGTC
>JAICSG010001174.1 GCA_025937035.1 Thermoanaerobaculia bacterium
ACCCGCTTCTGGGGATCGGCCTTCTGCTGGGAAAAGAGCTGACGGTTCAAGTGATTGCGGGGGGATCAGTCTCTCTACAGAGACTGCGATTGGCTTGACCCGAGTGAGGGCTCATGCAGGGCGGCCCTGAGGCGGTATAGAATCCCCCCTTAATGCCGATCGACAAGAGGACACTCCTCAAGAAGAGCATCGCGAAGGCCATCCAGTCGCCCGGCAACGTGGTCGCGGGGGCGGTGAGCCTGGCCGCCTCGGCGGTGTTGTGGAACCCCCTGCCGCTGATCCTCTGGGGGCTGGGCGCCACGGGGTGGGTCACCCTGGGGGCCACCGGGGACCGCTACATCCGGCAGATCGAGGAGGAGGAGCGGCGCGACGCCGAGCGCAAGACCGAGGCGGAGCGCGAGCTCCTGCGGCAGAAGGTCGAGGCCAGCCTCGCCGAGCCTCCGATCAACAATTGGACCCGCGCCAACCTGCTGCCGGACTACATGGCCGTCTACCGCTGTCTGGGGGACATCCGGGGCCGGGTCTCCAAGGTCCTGGCCGACCGCACCGACCTCGACGAGCCGAGCAAGAGCAACATCCTCCAGCAGCTCGGCTACATGCTGAGCGCCTATCTCAACTTCGTCCGCGAGCGGGTCTCCTACCTGCAGATCCTGGCCACCATCCGCCCGGGCGCGGACGCACCGTTGAGCCTCCAGCCTCCGGCGGCCGCCGCGACGGCGCCCCCTCCGCCGCCGGACCGCCGGCGGGGGATCCAGGTGCAGATCCAGCCGGGCCGGCCCCTCGCTCCGGCGCAGCCCTCCTCGCCGCTGCCCAGCGTGGAGAAGCGGCTGGCCGAGGTGGACGACAAGGTCAAGCAGCTCCAGGAGCTGGCGGAGAAGGAGCCGGCGACCGCCCGCACCCGCCAGTTTCATATCGGAATCCTCCAGAAGCAACGCGATCTGCTGGTGGAGTGCCAGAAGCGCGACCAGTGTGTGGTAGCGCAACTGGGAGCTTTCTCAGACGTATTCGAAGTGATCCTGGCCCGGGTCAGCGCCTCGCAGCTCAGCGCCAACGAGGTGGCCAGCTATATGGGCGGTGTGGTGGAGCAGGTGATGGAGACCGAGCGGTTCGTCGAGTCCCTGCGCCCCGCCATGGATCAGCTCATGGGCGGCGTGGCCCCGGTCTGAGGCCTTTAAAGGAGATAGAAAAATGAAGCTCACCCCCTTAGGGAAGGTGATCGTCGTATTGGCCCTGCTGGTCGCGGCGTTCTTCGCCGTCCGCCGGTTCGCTCCGAACCTCAAGATCTGGGCGCTGGGAAACAAGGGCGCCTCGAGCACCCAGGCCAATGGCGGGACCGTCAACAAGGACGATTTCAACGCCCTGGGCAACGCCCCGGCCGACCCGGAGCGCAACAAGGGCTCGGAGGGGGTCACCCCGGTGTCCAACCTCGGCGGCGGCGGCAAGCTCGACCGCCCGCTGGTGGTGGCCATCAACACCTGGGCCGGCCACTCGCCCGGCATCGTCTTCAACAACGGCATGGACCCCAACGCGGAGTCCAACTACAGGAAGAAGTACGGGCTCGACGTGAAGTTCGTCCTCCTGGAAGATCCGGCGGCCAAGCTGGCGGCCTTCCGCAAGGGGGACGTGGACATCATGTGGGACACGGTGGACAACTGGGCCCGCGAGGCGTCGATCCTCGCCGAGCAGGGGCAG
>JAICSG010000144.1 GCA_025937035.1 Thermoanaerobaculia bacterium
CCTGCTCGACGAGAACTTGAGCCCTCGCCTCATCAGGAGGCTGGCGGCGCTTTCCCCCGGGAGCCAACACGTCGATGATGTCGGTCTGCATGGTCGCCGTGACCGGATGGTCTGGGACTACGCCGGGTTCCATCGATTTACGATCGTCTCCAAGGACAACGACTTCCGCCAGCTCAGCTTCCTGAAGGGCCCACCACCGAAAGTCGTATGGCTGTCGGTAGGCAACGCCGGCACTGACCTGATCGGCGATCTCCTTGAACGCAGCCGTCAACGGATCGCCGCATTCCTGGAGGATCCCGAAGAAGGCCTGCTCGTCCTTGAGCTGGGCTCCCTGGACGCCCCTTGATGCTGCGTCTACCCCTTTCGCCTTGCTTTCCCCCCGGAGCGCGCCGCCCCATCTGGCGTCCGCGGCCGTTTTCCTCTAGCATTCCGCCCGCCTCATGACCAGGAAGAACAGGAAACTGCCGCCCAACACCAACCCCCCGCCCGGCCGCCAGCGCGAAGGCCGCGAGGGGAGCCTTGTCCATTCCACGATGCCGGCAGCGTAGCGGGACCCGGAGACCCGCCCTGTCAAGGGTTTCCGGAATAGGGGAAGTCGGTACAACTGTTGCATTGGGTCCGCGTGTCGAGGTGGGGCCGGGAAGGGATGCCGCCCCTCCGAAACCCTCCTCCGAGTCGGGCCGAATCTTCCGGGAACTCTTTTCGAGCTCCCCCCATCTAAGTGGTGGAGAGGTGACTATGCAGAGAACGTTGATCCTTCCCGTGGCAGCCCTTCTCGTCCTGCCGCTGGCCGGCTGCGGCAAGATCCAGGCCCGGGCGGAGCTCAAGAAGGGGAACTCGTATTACCAGCAGGAACAGTATGCGAAAGCTCTTGATTACTACAAGCAGGGGCTGGAGCACGATCCGGACGCCACCTTCGCCTGGCGCTCGGTCGGCTACTCCGCGCTCGCCCTCTACCGCCCGGGCGACAACGATCCGAAGAACCAGCAGTACGCGACCACCGCCATCGACGCCTTCGAGAAGTATCTGGCCGAGAACCCGGACGACACGAAGATCGAAGATTACCTGATGGCCACCTACGTCAACGCCGAAAAGTACAATGAGGCGCTCTCCTTCATCGACCGCCGCATCCAGGAGCGGCCGGCGGAGGCCAGCAAGCTCGATCAGGCCCGGGTCAACATCCTGACCAAGGCCGACCGCCTCGACGACGCGTTCAAGGAGGCCAACAAGCTGCAGGGCGAGGACAAGGCGAAGACCCTCTACGCCATCGGGTCGACCGCCTGGGACAAGGTCTACCACGACCCCGGCAAGCTGGACGCCGACGCCAAGAACCGGCTGATCACCCTGGGCCTGCAGGCCCTCCAGCAGTCGTTCGCCCTCGATCCCAACAACGTGCCGACGATGGTCTACACCGGCCTGCTGTACCGCGAGAAGTCGAAGATCGACACCGACGGCGCCCAGCGGCTGGCGGACGAGACGACCGCGCACGATTGGACCGAGAAGGCCAAGGCGGCGATCGCGGCGCAGAAGAAAGCGGCGGACCAGAAGGCGGCCCCGCCCTCCACAACCTAACCGACAGGTGAGATCATGTTTGAAAATTCACTGATCGATCTGGACAAGAAGACGAAGCGGGGTCTCCGCTGGTGGCTGATGCCGGTCGCGCTGATCATCCACCTGGTGGCGGGCGGCGCGCTGCTGTTCGCCCAGTACTGGAACGTGCCGCCGGTGGAGGAGCCGCCGATCAACGTGGTGTTCGTCAACACCGCGCCGCCGCCGCCTCCCCCGCCGCCGCCTCCGCCGCCGCCGGCCAGCGCGCCGAAGCCGGTGGAGGTGCCGAAGGAGGTGCCGCACATCCAGCCGACCGAGCCGGTGCAGCCGGTGCAGGTGCCGGAGAAGGTGCCGCCGCCGTCCAACAACCCCCCCGCGGACGCCGGAGTTGAGGGTGGCGTCGAGGGCGGCGTCGCCGGCGGCGTGGTCGGCGGAGTCGTGGGTGGCGTGGTCGGCGGAGTCGTCGGCGGCACCCCGGGCGGCGTGGTCGGCGGCCAGGACGAGGCGCCTCTCCGCGTGGGCGGCGACGTGAGCCGGCCGGAGATCATCACGCAGGTCAAGCCGGTCTACACCGAGCTCGCCCGCCGGGCCCGCGTCACCGGCACGGTGATCGTCGAGGCGATCATCGACCAGCAGGGCAACGTCACCAACGTGCGGGTCCTCAAGGGCCAGCCGATGGGCCTCGACAAGGCCGCGGTCGACGCGGTGCAGAGGTGGAAGTTCAAGCCGGCCATGCTCGCGGGCAAGCCGGTCAAGGTCTACTACGTGCTGACGGTCAATTTCCAGGTGCAGTGAGCGCCTAGGCTTTCGCAAAGGAGAAGCGCATGGATCTGAATCCTCTTGTTCTCTGGGAACAGATGACCATCCTCAACAAGGGGGTCATCATCATTCTCATCTGCCTGTCGATCTGGTCGCTGTACGTCTGCGTCGAGCGCGCGATCGTCTTCCGCAAGGCGCGCCGCCAGTCGCTCCTGTTCGCCCGCCAGGCGACCGAGCACCTGAAGAACGACCGCGCGCAGGCGGCGATCGACGTCGCCATGAAGTACCCCCAGAGCCACCTGGCCCGCGTCGTCTCGGCCGGCCTGCAGTCGTTCCAGTTCGAGAGCCAGACGAGTCCCCTCTCCGAGGTCGAGATCGTCGAGGCCGCGACCCGCGCCGTCGAGCGCGCCACGCTGCTGACCACCTCGGACATGAAGCGCGGCATCGGCTCGCTGGCGACTATCGCCACCATCACCCCCTTCATCGGTCTGTTCGGCACCGTGATCGGCATCATCAACGCCTTCCACGGCATGGCCCTCACCGGCTCGGGTGGTATCGGCGCCGTGTCGGCCGGTATCGCCGAGGCGCTCGTGGCCACCGCCTTCGGCCTCGCGGTCGCCATCCCGGCGGCCTGGATGTTCAACTACTTCACCCAACAGCTCGAGCGGCTTCAGATCGAGATGTCCAACTCCTCGTCCGAGCTGGTCGACTTCTTCATGAAGCGCCAGAGGAGCAAGCATGCTGCCTAAACACAACAAGCCCACGCTCGTCCGAGAGGTGCGGAGCGACATCAACGTCACCCCCCTCGTCGACGTCTGCCTGGTGCTGTTGATCATCTTCATGGTGGTCACTCCCCTGTTGCAGAAGGGGGTGGACGTCACCCTGCCGGAGACACCCAATCCGGCGAAGATGCCGGAGAACGCGAAGCAGCTCACGATGGCGATCAAGCAGGACGGCTCGGTCTTCGTCAACCAGAACTGGGTGCCGAAGGAGAACCTGAAGGCCACGCTCGCCCAGGTGCACGACTCGACTCCGGACAAGGACGTGATGATCAAGGCCGACCGGCGCCTGAAGTACAAGGACGTGCGCTCGCTGATGCAGATGGTCAACGAGGCCGGCTTCAGCCACGTGGGCGTTGTGACCGAGAAGAAGAAGACGTAAGGAGCTCATAGCCATGGCAATGAACATGGGCGGCTCCGGGGGAGTCCGGAGCGACATCAACATCACGCCGCTGGTCGACGTGGTGCTCGTGCTGCTGATCATCTTCATGGTCGCGGTACCGTTGCTCCAGATGGGCTACCCCGCCCAGGTGCCGCCGAAAGTGACCACCGCGACGCCGCCGCCGAGCGAGGACCAGATCATCGTGCGGATGGACGCCGCGGGCCAGACCTACATCAATAAGCAGGCCATCCCCTACGGCAGCTTCGGGGGCGCTCTCCAGCAGGCGCTCACCGGCCGCCAGCAGAAGGTGGTCTTCTTCGCCGCCGACGGCGAGCTGCCGTTCGACAAGGTCGTGGATTTCATGGACCTGGTCCGCAACAGCGGCGCCGAGAACCTCGGCATCGTGTTCGACGACCTCCGCAGTGGCGGCGGTGGCGCCTCCCCCGCGGGCGCGGCTCCGTAGCTCAAGGCCGCAGGTCCAGCGCTTCTCCCGGTTCCCCTCGGTCCCGCTCCGGGCCCGGGGGGAAACTGTTTTTCAGGGGGATCCCTACGATCCGCGCAGCGAGTGGCGGATCCGCCCCAGCAGCACGTTGAGCGGATTCGAACGGTCGAGGAAGGGGAGCACCGGCGAGCTGCGGACCCCCATCTCCTTCTGAAGGGCGAGCAGCTTCTGGTTGCCGCGGTCGACCTTGAGGCCGGCGCGCACCGCCTTCACCGCCCCCCGGCGGTCGCGGGCCAGCAGGCAGGTGCGGGCCAGGTTCAGGTAGTTCTCGGCCTCGAAGAGCTCCACCTCGATCGAGTGTTTGCAGAGCTTCAGCCCCTCGCGGATGCGCCGGTCGCGCAGGGCGATGCCATAGCCCAGGTAGGAGTAGAAGAGCCCGGGGAGGCCGAGGTTCGCGTCCTCGGTCTGGGTCACCTTCCCCAGATATTGGAGGCCGGCGTTCCAATCTCCTCTCCGGCAGCACTCGATGCCCAGCTTCACGGATGTGGCGGTCTCAGGGCTCAGGGCCATCTCGAAATACCTCCCCGGCGGGCCGGGATCTCGCAGGAAGACGAAAAGCTATAGGAGAATTTATAGAAAAGAGCCTCCGGGTTCAAGATGACGGTGTCTCCGGTCCGTTCCGCCATGCTAAACTCCCTCGTCTACTCCAGCAATGAAGGGAAAAAGCGCGGCGTATGAGCAATCCGCAAAGCCCCTCGAGCCAGGAGGTCCGGGAGCTGACCGATCTGGCCCATCGCTTCAACACGAGCGGGCGGTATGAGGAGGCGGCGGACATCCTCCTCCTCGCCCTGCGCCTGGACCCCAAGAACCTGAGCGTCAAGCTGGCCCTCGCCGAGGTCCGCAAGCTCCAGCAGCAGCACACCGGATCGAGCTCGCGCAGCCTGCGCGACGTCCTGCGCGAGGGGTTCCGCCGCAACGCCATCGACGCCGCCCATTTCCTCGGCCTCGCCCACCTCTACGCCGAGAAGGGGGAGAACGCGCGGGCCATCGAGTGCATCGAGGTCGCCAAGGCCAAGGACCTGGCCAACCCCGCCAACCACAAGCTGTACGGCCGCCTGCTCTTCCGGCGCCGCGACTTCGACGGCGCCGTGGAGGAATTCAGCCGGGCCCTGCGCTACAACCCCTTCGACCGCGAGACGGCGGAGAGCCTGGGGCGGGCCGAGTACGAGCGCAAGCAGTTCGAGGCGGCGCTGAGCGCCACCGTGCACGCCTTCCTGCTGCTCAACGACGGCGACGAGGAGGGGGTGCGGCGGCTGCGGCGGCGCATCCAGACCCTGAAGCAGATCCTGGGCTGGGGCAACCGCGAGCTGGCGCGGATCTTCCGCGAGCGCCAGGAGGCGGTGCACACCGCCTTCGACCGGCTGGAGTGGCACCGCGAGCGCTTCCTGGAGCAGGGGGGGCTGCCGGGGGCCAACCTCTCGCTGGCCACCCCTCCCCCCGCGCGGCGGGATGCCGGCGGCCAGCTCGAGCTGGCCGCGCGCCTGCGGCGGATCAAACCCCTGGCCCACTTCTCCGACGAGCAGATCTTCCGCCTCACCCAGGCCGTCCGCGAGGAGGTTCACGACGTGGGCAGCCTGATCTTCGGCCACCGCGCCCAGGGCCGCGACTTCTACATGCTGGAGCGGGGGGAGATCACTGTCCAGCGCACCACCTCCTACGGCACCTTCGCGCTGGGCGTGGTCGAGCCGGGAGACTTCTTCGGCGAGGCGAGCTTCATCACCGGCCAGGAGCGCAGCTCCGACGCCCTCGCCGCCGCGGCCAGCCTGATGTTCCGCATCGACGCGGCGGCGCTCGACGGCCTGATGGAGGGCTCTCCGGAGCTGGGAGTCCAGGTCTACTGGACCCTCTGGCACAGCCTCGCCCGCAAGCTGCGGGCGACCAACGAGCAGCTCAAGTCGTTCTTCTCCGAGGAGTCGATGCCGGAGAGCTTCCTGCGCCTGCGCAAGCAGACCGCGGGAGGAGGCTCCACGCAGGTGCGGGTGGAGGAGTCGGACAAGGTCCGCCTCTTCCGCGAGCAGGGTCTCTCCCGCCGCGAGCTGATGACCCTCGCCACCTTCTCGCGCGAGAAGCGCTTCAACGCCGGGGCCTCCCTGTTCCAGGAAGGGGACGAGGGGAACGAGATGTACATCGTCCTCGAAGGGCGGGTGATGATCTCCAAGTTCATCCCCGGGGCGGGCGAGGAGGCGCTCGCCATCCTGGAGCGCGGCGACTTCTTCGGCGAGATGTCGCTGATCGACGGCGAGCCGCGCTCGGCCGACGCCCGCGCCCACGGCGGCCCGCTCACCGTGCTGGCCCTGGATCAGGGGACGGTGCGCGAGGTCCTCGCCATGGACCCCCACGCCGCCCTGGAGTTCCTCCACCTCCTCTGCCGCCTGGTCGCCAACCGCCTGCGCGAGATCGACGAGAAGGTCATCGGCTGGCGGATCATGTCCGGCGAGCGGAACGAGAGCGTGTCGGCGTAGCTATTCGTATCTGAGCGCCGACGATGGGTCCACCCGTGCCGCCTTCCAGGCCGGGGCGAAACAGGCGATCAGGGTGACCAGCAGCGCGAAGCCCACGATCGCCAGCACGTCCCGCGGCACCACGCGGAAGGGGACGGAATTGACGAAGTAGATCGCCGCCACCTCCGGATCGAAGCGGATCAGCTCGAAGGTGGTGAGCACCCAGCAGACGCCTGAGCCGAAGAGCACTCCCAGCAGCGTCCCCAGAGCGCCCAGGAAGCCGCCGTAGGTCAGGAAGACCATCCGCAGCCTGGCCGGCCGCAGGCCCAGCGCCCCCAGCAGGCAGATGTCGCGCATCCGCTCGCGCACCAGCACCACCAGGGTCGAGGCCACGTTGAAGGTGGAGACGAGGACGATCAGCCCCAGGACCACGAAGAGGGCGATCTGCTGCAGCTTGAGCGCGGTGAACAGCTCGCGGTTGAGCTGTTGCCAGTCGGTGACCACGAAGTCCGGCTGAAGGATGCCGGACACGGCGTCGGCGATGCGCGGCGCCTCGTCCGGGTCCGCCACGGTGAGCTCCAGCAGGTCCACCGCCGTCTGCCCGCCCATCAGGCGCTCCACCAGCGGGCGGTCGAGCAGCACCCAGCTGCGGTCGAACTCGGCGAAGCCGGTGGCGAAGGTCCCCGAGATGTGGACGCTCTGGTAGCGGAAGCGCGGCCGCCCCTCCTCGAAGCCGAGGGCCACCAAGCGGAGCACCTCCCCGGGCCTGGCCTGAAGACGGTCGGCCAGGTCCTTTCCCAGCACGGCGGAGGGGATGCCGTCCGCGGCGGGCCGGAGCTGCTCCGCCGTGGCCGTGAGCTGCCCGCCTCCGGGATCGATGCCGCGCAGCACCACCTCCAGCCCCTGCGGCACCTTGGCGCTGGAGACCGATCCCTGCCCATAGGCCACGCGGCCCAGCCGCCGCACCCCGGGGATGGCCAGCAGCTTCCGGCGGCGCTCCGGGGAGAGGGTCCCGGTCTCGCCCCCCACCGGATAGGCGATCACGGCGGCGTTGCCCCGCACGAGCTTGCTCTGGAGGTCCCGCCGGTAGCCGGTCATCAGGGCCATGGCGATGACCATCGCCATCACCCCCAGCGCGGTCGAGAGGAGCGCCGCCCGCGCCGTGCCGTCCAGCAGCCGGCTGTGCCTCCCGCGCAGGAACCGCCAGGCGATCACCCACGGCAGGGGACCGGCGAGGGAGGGATCGGCCGGGCGTTGGCTCATCGCCGCGTGGTGGCGTCGAGGAAACGGTCGAAGAGGAACGAGGCGTCGTGAGGTCCGGGGGCGGCCTCCGGGTGGTACTGCACGGACCACACCGGCTTGTCCGAGACCGCGAACCCCTCGACCGTGCCGTCGTTCAGGTTGACCTGGGTCACCGCGCAGGAGGCCGGGAGCGAGGCGGGATCGACCGCGAAGCCGTGGTTCTGGCTGGTGATCGCCACCTTGCCCGTCTCGATGTCGCGCACCGGCTGGTTCCCCCCGTGATGGCCGAACTTGAGCTTGAAGGTGCGGCCGCCCAGGGCCAGCCCGAGGAGCTGATGGCCCAGGCAGATGCCGAAGAGGGGCACCCGCGCCGCCACCAGCTCGCGGACGTTCTCGATGATCCCGGTGAGCGGCTCCGGATCGCCCGGGCCGTTCGAGAGGACCACCCCGTCGACCCCCAGGGCCAGACACTCGGAGGCGGAGGTGCGGGCGGGGAGGACCGTGAGCCGCGCCCCGCGCTCCTGGAGAGAGCGGAGGATGTTCCGCTTCACCCCGAAGTCGTAGACCGCGAGGTGGAAACGGTCCCC